>CANHTA010000016.1 GCA_947463135.1 Gemmatimonadota bacterium | reverse complement strand
TATGGGCAGCCGACAGGAAGAAACGCACCAGCGCCCCCCGTTCGGGTACCGAGGGCGGAATCATGGGCGCCGCCAACACGCCGTCACGCTCCAACGCCGCCGCCAGCGCCAGCGCCCGCGATGACGAACCGGTTACCAGCGGCACAATGGGGATATGCCGCGCGGCCGCGTCGGTGCGCACAGGGAGCCCGGCCGCGGCCGCCGCGGTGCGGAAGCTGGCCGCCCGTGCCCACAACCTGCGCACCCGCTCCGGCTCCGCCCGCAACAAACGCACCGCCTCCAGCGCCGCCGCCGCGGTGGCGGGGGGCATCCCCACACTGAAGACAAAAGCCGGACAGGTGGCGCGCAGGTATTGCACCAGTGCCGCGGAACCGGCAATGAAGCCCCCACAGCTGGCCAACGCCTTACTCAGCGTACCCATCCAGATATCCACCGCCAGAGGATCCACACCACTCGCCTCGGCGATCCCACGACCGGTTGCCCCCAACACCCCCGTGCCGTGCGCCTCATCCACAAACAGCAACGCACCATGACGGCGCTTCACCGCAACAAACGCCGCCAGATCAGGCACGTCGCCATCGGTGCTGTACAGGCTCTCCATCGCCACCACCACCCGACGGGCGTGCCGACGCTCGGCGCCCAGCAGGCGATCCAACGCCGCCGCATCGTTATGCGGAAACACCAGTACCCGGGCACCAGAGGACCGCGCGCCAAGCCAGCCGCTGTTATGCAGCCGCTCGTCACAACACACCAAGTCGCCCGGGCCGCACAAGTGCGCAATCACCGACACCGCCGTGGCATGGCCACTGACAAACGTGAGGGCATCGGCCGTGCCAAGGAGCGACGCGAGGGCTGCCTCCAGTGCGCCGTGCACCGGCCGCTCGCCCGAGACCAGCCGGCTCGCTGACGCCGAGGTGCCCCACGTGGTAGCCGCAGCAGCCGCCGCCGCGCGGACCCGCGGATCACCGGCGAAGCCAAGGTAGTCATAGCCGGCAAAGTGCAGTAAACGCTGGCCGTCGTGCTGCACCACCATGCCGTCCTGCCCTTCAATCAGCGGAAAAAACGCACCCTGCAACTGCTCCACCCGCTCCAGGGTGGCCCGCACCTCAGGCCACGCGGCCACATCGGCCCACGACGCCACCTCAGCCGCCGTGGCATCCGCTGCAGGAGCCGCCGGGTCCGACATCACCGTCTCGCTCAGCGCGGGCACCAGGGGCCACGCAAGCCCGGCACACAACGCCGCCACCGACGGCGCCTCCACGCACAGGCGCTCCGGCAACCGTCGCTGCAACCGCCCCTCAAGCGCCAGATGGAAGCGCAAAATGGCCATGGAATCGAGCCCGAGATCGGCCAGAGGGCGCGCCGCATCCAAGGGGACGCGCTGGCCGGTGTCGGTGGCAATCCAGCGGAGTGCCCAGTCCTGAAGAGACCGCTCGCCACCTCCCGCGGGCTCAGCGGACAGCGTCTCCATGGGAGAAACACCACGCGCCCGCTCGTCACGCGGCTCACCACGCGGTTCCTCACGCGCGGTGAGCGTACCATCACACCACGCCCCCTGTGCCGCACGGCGCTGACGTTTGCCACTCGTGGTGCGCGGCAGGCTGTGCTCACGCACGCACGTCACCTCCACCGCCAAACCAACCACCTCAGCCACCGCAGTCCGCACCGCGGACATGATCTCACCGTTGCTGGCGTGACTGCTGCGCGCCACCTCCACCAACACCATGATGCCGGCCTCACCGGGGGCCGTAGGGTGAGCGCCGTCCGCCATGCCGAACGCCACACAACCACCCAGCGTGAGCGCGGGGTGTGCCTCAGCGGCAACCCATTCCACGTCCTGCGGATGAATGTTGCGTCCCTGCAGGATGATCACATCCGACCGGCGACCGGTAACGAACAACTGTCCCTCGTGCCAAACACCGAGGTCCCCGGTGCGGAGCCACGGGGCGCTGTTCGCGCTGTCGCCAACACAACGCGCCCCGAAGACGGCAGCGGTTTCCGTTGGATGGCCCCAGTAGCCGCGGGCGACCATGTCCCCGCGTACCCAGATCTCCCCTTCCATGCCATCCGGACAGCGGGTGGCACTGTCCGGTTGCACAATGATCACCTCACCACCATCGGGCGGTGCACCGCAGCTGACCAGCGTGACCGTGGGTTCGGTGGAGCGCGGAGCGGCGATGACCAGCCGCCCCTCACGCAGCGCGACGGCATCAACGCGCGCCGTACGCGTGGCGGTGCCCTTCGCCGCACTGGTCACCAGCAGCGTAGCCTCGGCCAAGCCGTAACAGGGGACAAACACCCGAGGATCAAGCCCCGCACAGGCGAACGCCTCCACGAAGCGCTGCTGCGTTGCGTAGTGAATCGGCTCTGCGCCGTTGAACGCCACCCGCATCGCCGACAGGTCGAGTGCCGCACGTTCCGCTGCCGTGGTGCGCTCCACACACAGTTTCCAGGCAAAGTCAGGCGCTGCCGTGGAGACCGCGCGGTAACGATGCAGCAGTTCCAGCCACGTGAGTGGCCGTTGCAGGAAGGCGGCAGGTGTCATCAGCACCGTGGTCGCCCCTATATACAACGGCTGCAGAATCCCGCCAATGAGCCCCATGTCGTGATAGGGCGGCAGCCAGAACACCACCACCTCGCCCTCGCGCAAGCCGTTCGCCTGGTCGATGGCTCGCGCATTCGCCAGCAGCTGGCGATGCGTCAGCATGACACCACGCGGGGCGCGTGTGGAACCGGAAGTGTACTGCAAAATCGCGAGATCATCCGGCTCGGGCTCCGGCCATTCGTGTGCCACCGAACGATCCGCTGTCGCTGCCGGTACGCCGTCCTCGTCCACTTCCAGCAGCGCGACCGCCGGGGACCACCACGGCAGGGCGGCAAGCCGAGCGCGCTCGCCGACCGCCACCAACGCGGCCGTCGCCGCCGCGTCGGTCAACAGACGCGGCACCCGTGTGCTGTCACGACGTCCTCGCAGCGGCGGGGCGGGCACCGCCACCACCTGCGCCAAGAGGCAGGCGAAGAGGGCGGTGACGTAGGCCAAACCGGGCGGCAGCAACAGCGCCACGCGGTCACCGGGCGAGGTGAAGGTCCGTAGCTGCGTGGCGAGCGCCAGCGCGTCGCCGTACAGCGCCCCATAGCTGCGCTGCCCGCGTTCCTCACCGCGGGCATCGAACATCCGATAGGCCACACGATCCCCCATCGTGGCCGCCCGATGCACCAGCAGCTGCGCGAACGTGGTGGGCGCGGGAGTGGGCACGACCTCCGGTGACGCGACGGGCGCGGCGTTACCCATGCCGGGCGAACACCAGACAGGCATTGGTGCCGCCAAATCCGAAGGCATTGCTCATCACGGCGTCGGTGCGTAGCGCACGGGCGTGGTTCGGAATGCAATCGAGGGTGACCTCGGGGTCCAACGCCGTGAGGTTGATGGTGGGCGGGGCAATCTCACGCGTGAGCGTGAGGATACTGGCGACCGCTTCCATCGCTCCTGCGGCACCGGTGAGGTGCCCGGTCATCGACTTCGTGGACGACACCGCAACGCGACGCGCGTGGTCGCCGAACACCGCCGCGATGGCGCGCGCTTCGGCCGGATCACCAAGCGGAGTGCCCGTACCGTGCGCGTTCACATAGCCAACATCAGCGGGGGAAAGCCGTGCGTCGGCGAGCGCCGCACGCATACAGCGCTGTGCCCCTTCATGATCAGCCGGCGGCGCCGTGACATGATGGGCATCGGCGGTGGCCCCATACCCCACGAGATCGGCATGAATCCGTGCGCCACGCGCACGCGCATGCGCCTCCGACTCGATCACCAGAATCCCCGCCCCTTCACCCAGCACAAATCCATCGCGCGCCACGTCAAACGGTCGACTCGCCGCTGCCGGATCGTCATTGCGCGTGGACAGGGCGCGCATGGCATTAAAGCCGGCCATGCACATGAAGCCAATCGGTGCTTCCGCGCCGCCCGCCAGCACCACATCGGCCTCGTCACGCTCAATCAGTCGCTTGGCTTCGCCAATGGCATGGGCGCTGGTGGCACAGGCACTGCTCAGCGACCACGCCGGCCCCTTAAATCCGAAATGGATAGAGAGGTGACTGGCCGCCATGTTGATCAACACATTCAAAATGAAAAACGGCGACACCGCGCCAGGCCCACGTGTATGCGCCTCCTGCGAGGCGACCTCGGCACCAGCCAGTCCACCAACGCACGAGCCCACAATCACCGCCGCGCGGGTGGCATCCGTGCGCGTCATATCCAACGCGGCATCCTGCATGGCCATGGAAGCCGCAACCAGCGCGAATTGCTGGTAGCGATCGAGACGCCGAGCCTGCTTGCGGTCCATGTGCTGCTCGGGGGCCCAGTTGGGCACCTCCGCCGCGAAGCGCGTGGCGAGCGCCGAGGCATCAAAGAGCGTGATGGGAGCAACACCGCTCCGCCCGGCCACCAGCTGGTCCCACGTGGCCTCAGTGCCAATCCCGCAGGGAGTAATGAGGCCTACACCGGTCACGACGGCGCGACGACCACTCATCTTGAAATGACCGCCCACGACATTTGCATAAGCGCAGAGTATAACCGTTGTAGTAGAATTCCGCATGGCGGCACCGGACTTCCAATATCGAGACGCGCGCGAGCCGCATGCGGCGCGTGCGGGCGCCCTGTTGCGAACCCATCCGGAGATCCGGTCGCTGATCGGTCGCACGCCGGCCACGGCCGCCATCCTGCTCACCCTCGTAGTGGCCCAGCTCATCGTGGCAGCGCTCCTGCAGCACGCGCCGTGGTGGGTGATTGGCGTGATAGCCTACACGGTGGGCGCGATCATCAGTCACGCGCTGTTCGTCGTGATTCACGAGTGTACGCATAACCTCGTCTTTGCCCGCACACGATGGAACAAGGTGGCCGCGATCGTGGCGAATGTCCCGCAGCTGCTGCCAAGCGCCATGTCATTTCGTCGCTTTCATCGCAAGCACCACACGCATCAGGGGGACTACGCACAGGATCTCGATGTGCCGAGTCGATGGGAAGCCCGTCTGATGCACGGCTGGTTTCCGGGGAAGGCGCTGTGGTTGCTGTTGTTCCCGCTCTTTCAGGTGCTTCGGCTGTCGCGGGTACGCGCCATGCCGCTGGTGGATCGATGGGTGGTGCTCAACTGGATCGTGCAGCTGGCGGCAAACGCGCTCATCTGGGTCGCGCTGGGTCCCCGGGGCACGGGGTTTCTGCTGCTGTCGTTCCTGTTTTCGGTGGGGCTGCACCCCTTGGGTGCCCGGTGGATTCAAGAGCATTTCCTCACCGCCGGCCAGCAGGAGACGTTCAGCTACTACGGCCCGTTCAACCGGCTCGCGCTGAATGTGGGGTACCACAACGAGCACCATGATTTCCCCTCCATTCCCTGGAACCGGCTTCCGGCGCTGCGCGCCATGGTGCCCTCCGCCTACAACGCCTTAGCGGCACATCGCTCCTGGTCACTGTTGCTGCTGCGCTTTTTGTGTGATCGCGAACTCACGCTCTTTTCGCGAATGGTGCGCCGGCCGCCTGTCTCGTCGGGGACGCCCTGAACGCATCGCAGGACTCCGTGTCACGGTCGTGGCCCCGCGCGTCCCACCGGCTGCTCTTGAGCCTGGTGCTGGTGGGCGCCTCGGGGTGCAGCACGGGGCGTCTGCGCCCGGCGCAAAGCGCTGTACCCGATACAGCACACGCCCCGCCGCCGGGGCGATTTTACAAGGGCCGGCACTACGGAAGCGAGCAACAGTTCAACCCCCTCACCCAGATCGTGAATGAGGGCTTTGACCTGCTGCGCGGCACCGATGCCGACCGGCGCGTGCTGCAATTGCCATACGGCGTGACCGCGCGCAACGTCGCGAGCTCCCTCCGTCACGCCGACCAGGTGGTGCGCCAATACGGCTGGGCGCGCTTCGTGAAGCACGAACTGCTGCCGCTGAGCACCAAAGGCAGCGGTGGTGGTGGTTGGGTGCCGAACTACCAGTTTCACCTACTCGGCAGCGGCATGGTCAGCGTGCGGATGACCGAATGGTTTGAGGCGCACGGTGTGCCGCACCCCGCGTGGGCCTCGTTTGGCGTCATGACCGCCTCGCACGTGCTGAACGAAATGACCGAGCGCGCCTCCCCGCGCAGCATCGACGCCGTGGCCGACCTGCTGATCTTCGACCCACTGGGCCATCTGCTCGCGCGTAACCAGCGCCTGCAGCGCCTCTTCAGCGAGCAGCTCGAGCTCACCAGCTGGGCGCAACAACCGGTGTTCACCATCCCCGGACAGACCTTGGAGAACGCCGGACAGCAGTACCTGATCCGCGCCCCGATTCCCCGCACGCAACGCTGGCGCGCGGCCTACCTGTTCGGTGTCTCCACCCTCCTGGGGCTCTCGCGCAACGTGGGCGCGCAACATGCCGTTACCGTGGGCCTCGGCGCCGATGCCGTGCGGGTGGTGGTGCTCGATTCCACCGTGGACCTGCGCACGGTGGAACTCCGCCCCAACGCCGGCCTCTTCCTCGACCGTAACGGCTCGCTGCTCGCGTCGCTGCTCGTACGGCTGGATTACGAAACCGTGGCCGCGCTCAATCTCTACCCGGGGCTCCGCGTAGCCGGCCGTACCCTTCCCGCCGGACTCTACGTGGGGGCGCTGCGCCGCGGCGGCGTGCGCATTGGACTCGTGGCGCCGCTCGGGCTGGGGGCCGCGTATGCCACCCCCACTGCGGTGCGCTACTGACGCGGCGTCAGATCCACCCCTGTGCGCGGTACCACCGCGCCACCTCAAGCAATCCCGCATCAAGCGGCACACGCGGCGCCCACCCCGCTTCACGAAGGAACCGGTCGTCGCGACAGGTCCACCCCGCTTGCGCGCCCAGCACAATCTTGTCGGGGGTGGCAAGCGGTGTGCGCCCCGTCCATTCCCCCCACTTGGCACCAACACGCCCCGCCAGCGCCAGCAACGGCGCCGGCACACGCACCGATGGGGCATGCCGCATCCCCACACCGCGCGCCGTAGCCACCGCGCGGTCAATCCGCTGGTACAACGCGTCCCAGCTCACATCCTCCCCGCTCAGCAGGTACCCCGCCCGCGCGCTGGCGGCATAAGCCGCCGGTACCGTTGCCGCCGCCACGAGGGCATCCACCACGTCGTGCACGGAATTCAGCGTGAATCGGTACCACCCCGGGGTGGGGCGCAACTGCAGCGGGTGCCGCACCTGCCGGAACACCGCCAGCAGGTCACGGTCATGCGCACCGTACACCGCCGCCGGTCGCACAATCACCAGCGGAAGCGCCGCCATCCCCTGCAGCAACTGCTCTGCGGCCCGCTTGCTCGCCCCGTACGCCTCCACGGGACACGGCTCCTGCTGCGGCGTTACCGGCGTATCGGCATTGGGCGCGGGTCCCATCGCCGCCAAGGAGGACACAAACACAAACCGCGGCACCGCCGCCTGCGCGCATGCCGCCTGCGCCAGACGCTCGGTAAACTGCACGTTGGCCTCAATCAGCGCGGCGGCCCGCGGGGCACGCGTCCGCGCCGCGAGGTGAAACACATGCGTCACCCCCGCCCAGATCGCGTCCCGCGCGTATACATCGGCCGAGGGCAACGGACGCACCACGCGGCGCACCTCCACACCGTCCCTCTGCAGACGGTCAACGAGGTGACGGCCAATAAAGCCATTCGCGCCCGACACCAGCGCGATCAGGCCACGCTCCCCACCGCCACCGGGGCGTCGAGACAGAGGGCGAGTTGCCGATCCCACGCCGGAAGCACCACGCCGAACGTGTCGTGTAACTTGCTGGCGTTGAGCACCGACCAGGCCGGTCGCGTGGCGGGCGTGGGATACGCACTGGTGGCAATCGGAAGCACCGCCACCGGCGCGGTACCCGCCGCGCTGGCATCGGCCGCCAGAATAGCTTGGGCAAAGCCATGCCATGAGCAGGACCCACCGCCGGCCATGTGGTACGTGCCCGCCAACGCATCCCCCGGTCGCTGCGCCATCACCTGCGCTGTGGCCTCGGCAATCGCGCGCGACCACGTCGGCACGCCCACCTGATCGTCCACAATCCGCAACGGGCCACCGCCGCCGGCAAGACGTCGCACGGTGAGCAGAAAATTCCGCCCCCGCACCCCGTACACCCACGCCACACGAAAAATCAGGTGCTGCGCACACACCGCCCGCACCGCCGCCTCGCCCAGCGCCTTCGTGCGCCCGTACACACTCTGCGGCGCCACCGGGTCGGTCTCTACGTAGCCTCGCGTGCCGGTCCCATCAAACACGTAGTCGGTGGAATAGTGCACCAGCCACGCACCCGTCCGCACCGCCTCCTCGGCCAAGATCCGCGGAACCTCCGCATTCAACCAGTGCGCCGCGGCCGGATCGGACTCGGCCGCATCCACGGCAGTATACGCCGCCGCATTCACAATCCAGCGCGGCGCCATCTCGCGCACCGCAGCCCGGATCGCCGCCTCGTTTGTTAAGTCAAGCGTGGCACGACTCGTGGCGTGCAGCGGCCCCAGAGTGGCCAGGGTCCGCTGCAGTTCGTAACCCACCTGCCCCTGGGCGCCAAGGAGAAAGATCATCTGGCTGTTAGCCGAAGTAGCGCGCTAACGCCGCCGCTTCACGGCGTTGGCGCCAGCGGTGCACCGCCGGCGCCAGCTGGCGCACCAGCCCCCCAACCAGCGGCAGCGTGCGCAACACACTGCCCTCGCCTGCCACACGGCGCCAGGTGGCACTGCGCGCGTCTTTCAACCGGAAGTCGGCGGCGGCTAAGCTTTCCCCGCCATTGGAGGTCGGGGTGTTCATGCCGCACTGCGCGCGGTCCACGCGGAAGGTGACCATTGATTCGTGAAAGGTGACCGCCCGCACCGTATCGCGCAGCAACCTACCCGTGGCCGTGGTTGGTGCCGGAACGCCGGGAAAGCGTGCATTCACCACATGCACCGCCTGCAGCGCGAACGACAGAAACGACCAGCGCGAGGGATTGCCGAACTCCGGGAGATAGCTGGCGTGCACATCCTCCACCATGAGCAGGCCGCCGTCGGCGATGTGGGGCAAACTGTGCACCACCGTAACCAGCTGTTGGCGATTGGTGTGCCCGCCGTCATCCAGCACAATGTCCACCGGGCCAACCCGTTCGAAGAACGCCTCCCAGAACGCCGGCTCCCCTTGATCGCCGATCACAATCTCAAAGCCGTCAGCTTCCCAGCGCCGCGCCGCCGGATTGAGATCCACGCCGATAATGCGGGCCTGTGCGCCGAAGTAGCGACGCCACATGTGCAACGAGCCACCGTTAAGCACGCCCACTTCAACAAAGGTGACGGGGCGACCCCGGTATGGTGCCAGCAGCTCGTCGTACACCGCGAAGTAGCTGGCGTGTTTGATCGAGAGGTACGGCGATGCCTCGTAGCACTCTCGCACCGAGGGCACATCACGCGAAGAGGACATGACGATTACCGCGAATCAGCCAAGCGCGTTATGCCCCGACGGCGCGGGAACCTCGTGCCGCTGAGCCGGCGCCGGCTCGGCGACATTGGCCGCGCTCTGCCCCGCCGCCAGCCGGCGACCGGCACCCGGGTGAAGCACCGCACCGACGGTACGCACCAAAATGCACAGATCCGTGAAGAGTGACTGGGAGTGGACATACCCCAACTCCACCTGCACCCGCTCGGGATACGCCAGATCGTGCCGCCCGTTGACCGCCCAGGCACCCGTAAGCCCCGGACGCACCGACAACAGCGTGAGAATCTCCCCGCGGTAACGCAACAGCTCCTCCGCCACCACCGGACGCGGTCCCACCAACGACATGTCACCCATCAGCACATTCAGCAGCTGTGGCAATTCGTCAAGGCTGGTTTTGCGCAACAGCCGCCCTACCCGCGTAATCCGTGGATCCTGCGCCTCGGGAAGCTTGAAGTCGTTGGCGAAATAATCCACCCGCAACGCCTCCTCCAACTCCAGCCGCCGCTCGGCATCGGTGTGCATCGTGCGCAACTTCCAGCAGCGAAAACGCTTCCCGCCACGACCAATGCGCAGATGCCCGAAAAAGGCGCGCCCCGGCGAATCAAGGCGTACCGCCACCGCCGCCAGCACGATCACCGGCCACGCCACCAGCAAACCCACCAGCGCCCCCAGCACGTCCACGCCGCGCTTCATCGCATGGAAGCGGAAACCATTCCTGCTGGCCGATGGCATCCGCCCCGTGATGGCGTCGATATCCCACACCGGTAAGAACCGGGGCGTCTCCTCCTGCCCCTGCGCCGGAAGCGTGCACAGGCGGCACCCCAGCACCACCGCCAACTCCCCAAACAGCGAGAGCGATGACGGCGTAAGATCACCCGCCACCAGAATCGTGTCGGCACCATGCTGCAACACCGATTGCCGGATACGCGCATGGGGAAACCCACCCTCGCCGCGGCTCACCGGCACCGTGTCCACCACCGAAAGCCCGGCGCTCGCGAACTGCGCCGACTGCGTCAGCGCGTGGGCGATATGGTAGCTTTCCCCCACCAAGAGCGCCCGCCGATTTCGATGCATCACATTGGAGCGACGGTCGATCGGTACATTCGACGCGCCGTCGGTTTTGGAAGAATCAGGCACGGCGCAAGCTACTCCATCACCGGCGGCAGCAGCAAGCAAAGTGGAGCATAGCTATCAGCTTGTGACAGATCGCACCGTTTACCAACACGTTTTGCGTTCGAGGTTTCCCTGACGGTCTCACCGATCACGCTCCCGGGTTCGCCGCGGGTGGCGCTGGTGCACGAGTGGCTCACCACCATCGCCGGCTCCGAAATGGTGCTGCAACAGCTGGTGCGCGCCTTTCCTGACGCGCCGGTGTTCTGTGTCCTCGACCGGCTCTCCCCCGGCGACCGTTCGCGCCTCGGCCTCGGCGTCACGCGCGGCTCGTGGCTGAATCGCCTGCCCTTTGTACAGCACTACTATCGTGGCCTCCTGCCCCTGATGCCCGGGGCAATGCGCGCCCTGGACCTGTCGTCGTTCGACCTCGTGATTTCCAGCTCTCACGCGGTGGCCAAAGGGGTGCACACCCGGGCCGGAGCCGTCCACGTGTGCTACTGCCACTCTCCCATGCGCTATGCATGGGATCTGGAAACCACCTACCTCGACGAAGCAGGGCTTGGGCGTGGGATCAGCGGCCGCATCACCCGCGCGCTGCTGGCCCGACTGCGGAACTGGGACCGGCAGAGCGCTGAACGGGTCACGCAGTTCATTGCCAACTCCGCCTTTATCGCCGAACGCATCGGCCGAGTGTACCAGCGGGACAGCACCGTGGTGTACCCGCCGGTGAATACGTCGTTCTTTCACGTAGATGAGAGCACGCCACGTGGCACGCACTACGTGACGGCCTCTCGCTTGGTGGGCTACAAGCGGGTGCACCGCATTGTCGAGGCGTTTCGCCACCTGCCCGACCGTCAGCTGGTCGTGGTGGGCGACGGCCCCGACCGCAAGCGCGTGCTGGCGGCCGCCGGCCCGAATGTCACGTGGCTGGGGCGGGTGAACAACGAGCAGCTGCGGCACGCGCTGCAATCAGCGCGCGCCTTTCTCTTCGCCGCGGAAGAGGACTTCGGCATTCTCCCCGTAGAAGCGCAGGCGTGCGGTACCCCGGTGATCGCACTCGGACGGGGGGGCGCGCTGGAAACGGTGCGCGCCCATACCGGCACCTTCTTCGCCGAACCCACCGCGGAGCACATCGCACAGGCGATACGAACCTTTGAGGCCGGCGTCGCCCCCACAGCGGCCGACTGCCGCGCAAACGCCGAACGGTTCGCGGACGAACAATTCCACCACGCACTCGCGCGGGTGGTGCAGGAGACATGGGCGTCGCGCGAGACCGGCGTCAGCCCAGAGCGGCAACCACCGCCCGCAGCTGCGTCGCCGCGCGATCCCAGGTAAAACCGGCCGCCCACTGCATACGCGGCACCGGGTCGCCCCCGTTGCTCCACGCGGCCTGCACGGCCGCACACCACCCGGCCACGTCGTCAACCGGCACATACGTGGCCAGTGCGCCGCCCACTTCGCGCAGGGCGGGGATGTCACTGGCCACCACCGGTGCCCCCGCGGAAAACGCCTCCAGTAGCGGCAACCCGAAGCCCTCCGCGCGCGACGGCATCAGTACCACCCGCGCCCCCGTGTACAGCGCCCGCAGCGCATCGTCGTCAACACGCCAGGCATGCCGGTGCGGCACCCCGAGCGTGCGCGCCACCTGTTCCGCCAACGCGATGTTCTTGTACGGGCGGGGTTCTCCAACGGTGAGCAGGTAGTCAGCAGGGCTCCAGCCACTTTGCCAGCGGGTTGAGACACCGTTCGGAATCACCACGGCGGGAACCGGCAGCTCACGAGCGGTGGCCTCACTCACGGTGACGACGGAGCCGGCGCGTCTGAAGGCATGCGCCATCCACGCACCGGCCACCCATCGCTTCCCCCAACCGGCTTCCTGCCGGTGAATGCGGTCGTGCACATACACCACACTGCGACGCGGCACCCCGAACCACGGAATATCCCAGTGAAACCAGACCCAGGTGGCGTTGGGGTGCGCCCGCCGGAGCGTCGGCCACTCACGTTGCGCGCGCCACGAATACCGACCGCCGCCCGATGTGAGTGCGGTGACCTGATCATCCGGAAACAGCCGCTGCCACGCCCGCACCGTCTCCAACGCCACCCGCCCGATACCGGTGCGCGCATCGCGGAGGTCACACACCACAGGGCGCCGTAGGGGCGCCACGGGATCGGCTGACGATCCAGATGCAAGGGCCGTGGGCATGGCATAAGTTATCACCATGCGAATCCGTCGGATCGTTCACCCCATCAGTGCACTGCTGCTGATGGCCGCGCCGTTGGCCGCCGTACCGGCCGCTGCGCAAAGTGCCGGCGGCGCGCCCGCGCGCCCCGCGGCCATCGCCAGCGACACCTTGCGCCTGAAACCGGGCGACGTGATTCGCCTGCAGGCTTGGCGCGAACCCACCCTCACCGGCGATTTCCCCGTGGACGAAGGTGGATATGCGGTGCTCCCTTTGGTTGGGCGTCGCGTGGTTACCCGCACCCCGTGGGGACTTTTGCGTGATTCGCTCTTTACGCAATTCCGTAGCAGCCTGAACAACGAATCGGTGAACATCACACCACTCCGGCGCATCTTTGTGCTTGGCGCCGTGCTCAAACCGGGCATTTATATGCTCGAACCTTCCGTTGGGGTGGAGGGCGCGGTGGCCCTCGCCGGAGGCGCGGCGCAAGACGGCACCCTCGATCGAATCCGCATTATCCGTGAGGGACAAACGTTGGCCCGAAATCTGTCCATCACACGGTCAGCGGGCGCCTTCTCCCTCGCCTCGGGCGATCAGCTGTTTGTTGACCGACGCCACTGGGTGGACCGGAACAGCGCCTTGTTGCTCTCGTCGTTTGTGTCGCTGGCTGGCGTAATCGCCGTACTCATTCGCAATTAGCGCACCCCGCGCACCGACAGCCCCGCCCGCACATTGACCACGTGCCGGCCCGGTTCAAGCCCCCGATTGAGGTCAACACTGGGGGCCAGCGTCACCAGCCACTCCTGGCGGCCCCGAAAGCGCAGCTGTTCCGCCACCACGCCATAACGGATCTCGCGCGACACCAGCGAGTCTCCTCGCACGCCAACGCGCGCATCAAGGCGCATCTGGCGTTCCACACGAACCGTGCGCCGCCCGGCTGGGGTGAACACCGTATACCCCACACGCCACCCGGCACCACCGTACGCGGCCGGCGCGCCCAACAGCTGTCCACGCACCGTATGACCGGCCACCACCCCGCTGTGCAAATAGGGAGGCAATGGGCCAGCAAGTTGCCGCGCGTCCCCCACCCCCCGCTCGCCGCGGTTGGACGACGGTAGCTCGCTATTCACCAGCTCCGCGTGCAGCTGCCGTAACCTGCCCGCCCCCACCTCAAGCACCCGCTCCACCCCCAGCGTGTACGTGCGGAGATCGTCGGGGTACTGCACCCCACGGCGCAAATCCAGCGAATAGTCGTCGCGCAGCAGCTCGCCGTACACCGCCACACGACCCGGTGCCACCTGCCAGCGGAAAAACGCCGATGCCAGCTGGTTTTCATCGGCCCTGTTGAGCGCCCCCGTGCCACTCAATCCACTGGTCACCAGCACGCGGAAATTACCGGCCGTGGGCCACCGGGTACCGGTGAGGCCATGGATAAACCGCGTGGCCCCAACTTCAAGGCCGGGAAGCCCCCGCGGGGTGAACAGCACCGCCAACCCCACCCCCCACCGCGGCACACTGTCCGGCAGCGGAGACAGCGCCGATGCCGCCAACGGACCGCCAATCGTACGCAGATGCAGCCGTCCCACCCCGATCGGCACTCCGCGGCGGGTGCTCACATACAGCTGCGGAAACCCGCCCGCGTTGGCACTCACCTGCAAGGGATACTCACGCCCCGGCCCCCAGGCCTGCGCCCGCGTGGTTACCCCCGCGTTCACCAGCGGAAGCTCCACCCACAACGCACTGTTCCCGGGGTCAATCCGGCCAAATGATTCGGTGCCGAACCGTTGCGGCAAATCGATGTTGCCCGCAAAGCGCGGATCGCGCAGCCCCACCACGCCCTCGGCCACCGGCGTGAAGGCGGCGTTCTGCGCATACCACGCCACCGGCTCCAACTGCAGGTGGAATCGCCACAGCGACAGCTGGGCACCGAAGCGCACCTCCCCCGTCAGGCCACGCCCCGTCCACGCGGGGCCCACCTCACGACCGGCTGGTAGGGCGGAATTTGCGGTTATCCGCATCCCCGGACGCAACAACCGCCACCGCCACCACGGCGTGGACTCGGCCCCAGCCGGTGCCAATGCGGAGTCGGGAGCCGACGGCGTAGGGCGCGCACCGGCCCGCCAACGCGAAGCCCACGGGTGCGCCCCCGACACCCCAGTGCCCATCGACAACCCGTCAAAAGGACGGATCCCCATAGGGGCAAACGGCAACACACCGCTCACCTGCAGCGCCCGCCAATACCCCTCCGCCTCCCCCCCCACCTCCAGCAATCCCCCGGCGTCCAACGTCGTTGGCCCCTGCCCAGACGGCCCGGAGGCTGAAGACCTTGGCACCAATGGCACCGGCGCCGGCGCCGGTGCGCGTGGTTGCCCCTGCGCCGGCAACGCCACCCCCACCACACACATCGGCAACGCCCACCACATCAGCTGGCGGCGCACGCTATATTCGCGCCATGCCCGGTGCAGCACATGAACGCAATCCGTTCGAATTACCGCGAACCCAATGGTCATGGTGGTCAATATACCGCGCACACGCCGTCCGGTTCGGCGGCGCGCGCCTGTTGGACGCCCGACCCATACGTGCGCTGCCACTGCTTGCCCTCGCGTCGCTCACCCCGGCGGTAGCACAAGCGCAGTCACAAGCAGCCCCGCGCCCGCCGAGCCATGTGGTGGTTGGGGCGCTGGCCCTTCCCGGCAGCGAAGCGGAGGAGCGGCGGCGGCTCGTTAGCCCAACGCGCTTCAGCGCCGTGCACAGCGCCGAGCTGCTCGCACCCGCCACCGGCGGCGCCCGCGCGTCATGGCAGCTCACGCTCATCGCCCCCGAACTGCGCACCGTGCACAACAGCGGGCTCGCGTTTTCCATCAACGAAGGGCCGCTCTGGGCCGGACGTGGGGCGAACACCCTCGTCACGGCCGGCCTCCACCTGCAACGTGGCCCCTTCTCACTGCAGCTGGCTCCGCAATTCGCCCACAGCGAGAATCGACGCTTTCAAACCATCCCCTTTCCACAAGGGACCACCACCCCCGCCCGGAGTGTCTGGGCCAACCCCTTTCATCCGCCGGCCTCCTCCATCGATCTGCCGCTCCGCATGGGCAACCGCCCGCTCTCGCAGACGGGACCGGGGCAAAGCCACCTGGCGCTGACGCACTCCGGCGTTCGCGTAGGCGTCTCCACCGAGCAGCGATGGTGGGGACCAACGCTCCGGCATCCGCTGGTGCTCGGTGCCAATAGCGCGGGCTTCCCGCACGCCTTCGTAGACATCGCCGACGGGGTGCACACTCCCCTTGGACGCGTCCGCGGGCAGTGGCTGCTGGGCACCCTGCGCGAATCCGCCTTCTTCGACGACGATCCCACCAACAACCACCGGGCGCTGAACGGTCTCCTGATCGCCCTTTCGCCACGGCTGGATTCCGCCCTCACGCTGGGCATCATGCGCGTGGTGATGAGCACCGCCTCGGGGGGCGTCCCACCGCTAAGCCGCGCCGTGGACGTATTCCGGCGGGTCGGGCAGCCCATCCGCCTGAATCCCCTGGCGCTCCCCACCGGTGTGCAGCGCGATCAAATCACCGCGCTCTTTGCGCACTACGCGCTCCCCGCCGCCGGTTTCGAATCGTGGATGGAGTGGGCCCGGTTCGCCGAGCCTACCTCGGGGGCCGACCTTTTGCAGTATCCGGGCTACTCCCACGGGTATACGGTGGGGCTGCAGTGGTCGCGCCCCGTTCGCAGTGGGCGGCTGCGTGTGGCCGCCGAGGCCACGAACACGGAGCCGGATGCCTCAATTCGTGTGCGACCAGTGGCCACCAGCTACACCAGCCGTGCCGTGCCGCAAGGCTTCACCCATCAAGGGCGCACCATGGCCAACCCGTTGGGACCCGGCGCGTCCGGTCAGTGGCTCAGCGCCGATTACTTTGGCGAGCGCGTTCGCGTGGGGCTCATGGGCGGCCGCATCCGCTGGGACAATGCCACCCTCTGGGAGCCCGTCGTCCCGCAACTCAAACTCGAAGACGTGAGCCTCCTGGGCGGCGTACGGGCCAGCGTTCGCATCGGCTCCGATCGCCTCGCCTCGCGCCTCGCGGTGGAGTACACTTCCGCCGTACGTCTCAGCTATCTCTACCAAAGCAAGCTGCTCGACTGGGCAACTGGCACGAACGGGGGGGTCGACCTGCCCAATCGCACACTCAGCGTGAGCTGGTCCACCGCCGCTTTCCGATAACGCATGGCCGAGTCCCCCCACATGGTGCGCCGTCGTTCCCCTCTGCTCCCGGTGGCCGCAGGAGCGCTGGTGTTCGGGGCCGTGGCGCTCTGGACCGTGGCCGCTACGCCGCGCTACCGCAGCACCGCGCTGCTCCGCATTGAGGGGAAGTCGTCGTCCACCCCCTTTCTCGACGAACTGAAATCCGTGCCCGGGGCCAGCCTCATGGGATTCGGCGCCGATGAGGTGGAAACGGAAATCGGCGTCCTCAAGAGTCGCCGCATTGCCGATGACGCCCTGGATTCACTGGGACTCATGGTGCAGGTCACCCCCAGCAACGTGCCACGCCGCACGTTGCTGGAGGTTTCCGTGGTCGACTCCGCCGCCGCCAGTGGCACCCTCACCTTTACACGGGAAGGGGCCGGCTTCTCGCTGGCTGGCGAAAAGCTTGAAGGGGGAGTGACCCTCCCCGCCACGGTGCGCACCGGCGACACCATACGTGTTGGTGGGGTACGCCTGCGGCTTGTCGCCACCGGCGACAGTACGCCGGCCCGCTTCACCGCGCGCGTGCTGCCGCGCTTTAAGGCCCAGCAACTGCTTGAGGATCGCCTCGACATTCGTACGCAGGAAGGTGGCTCGCGGCTCGTGGAAGTCACCTACGAAGATCCCGACCGCGAACTGGCGGCCGCCGTGGTGCGCCGCCTGATCGACTCCTACCTGGGATACACCCTCGGCACCATCAACAGCGAGGACACCAAGCGACTCGCCGAGCTGCAGCGCGAAGTCACCTCGTCAGCACAGCGGCTCGCAGCGACGGAAGAAGCGCTGCGGCGATTTAAAGAACAGCGGCGGCTGGTGGTGCCCGACGAACAGGCCACCGCGCAGCTCAAGCGCGTCAGCGTGGCACAGGGCGGCATCGACGAACTCGAAGTGGAACGGTCCGCCCTCGCCTCGCTGCTTGACCTCGTCAACCGACGCGCCGCCGGCGGACGAACCCCCGAAGCCTATCGGCAGCTGGCCACCTTCCCGTCGCTCATTACCAATCGCGCCATCCAGGACGTTTTAATGGCCATGATTGAGCTGGAGTCGAAACGCTCGGAGCTGTTGGTGCGACGCACCGCCAGCAATGACGAAGTGGTGGAAATCACCCGACGCATCGGCGAGCTGGAGGTGCAGCTGCAACGCACCGGCAGCCAGTATCTCGAGTCACTCGACGGGCAGCTTGGCGTGGCACGTACGGCCTTGAAAACCATGACCGCTGACCTGGACGCATTCCCGCAGCAGGAAATGGAGTTCGTCCGCCTGTTCCGCGAGCGGACGCTGTTGTCTGAAGGCTTCGCCATGCTGCAGAAGCAGCTCAAACAGCTCGAGCTGCAAACAGCCATGCGCAGTGAGCGCGTGCGGGTGATTGATGCGCCACGCGTGGCCGACGCCGACGACCCGGCCTTTCCCCGTGTACTCGTTCAGCTCGTGCTGGGGGCCGTGCTGGGCACCGCGGTGGCGTTGCTGCTCGCCTTCGGCCGCGCGCTCCTCCAACCCGGATTCGGCGCCACCCCGCTCACCGCCAGCACCGCCACCTCAAGTGGTAGCCAGGCCAGCACGAGTGACACCCAAAAGGTGGGCTCCGCCAGCGCGCCGTAAAACACCCCGAACACCGCCACCACCACGGCCAGCGCCCCCTGCGACGTGCCCCCCGCAATCGGCACGCCGATGAGCAGCAGCACCACCAGCAGCGCCACCATCCCCGATTCGGCGAAAATCCCGACGTACACGGAATGGAAATTTCCATACCGATCGCCGGGGAAGAAATCCTGCAACGCCAAATGCGCGCTGCCGTAGCCCATGCCGTGAAGCGCCAGCGGGACCGAGCGGGTACCTGTCTCCACTCCGCGCGCCAAGAGTCGTAGATGATCCTCCCCCGACCCGCGGTCGATGGTAAACCGTTCGGTCACGGGGGTGAGCACACGCGAGGCCTCGGCGCGCAACCGAGGGGACAGCAACAGCGACGCGGCCACCCCGCCAACAAACAAGGAGGTGACAGCGCCAACCCCCAGCACCGCGCGCGAGGGCGCGCGCAACAGGCCATGCCGTAACGCCGCCTGCCCACGCGCGCGACCATGCACCAGCACCTCCCAGCACAACGCCACGCAGGCCGCCATCACCGCCGATCGCGACAACGTGATGAGCAAAAACAGCGCTGTTAAGGCCAGCATACCAACATGACGGCGCCAGTCATGCCGCAGTAAGAGGGCGCCGTACAGCACAAGCAGCAGCCCAGAGCGGTTTGAGTCCACCACGGGACCACTCAATCGCGGCACCAACCCGCCGTGTAAACTCGGCATCAGATTGACCATGGGCAGCGCCGCACTGGGGAGCCGATCGGGTATCACGCCCAGTAAGGCCGCCATCTGGAACAGCGCCATCACGGCGTAAAACACCATGCCCCAGCGCGCGCCCCGCACCAGCGCCTCACGCAACCGCTCGTGGGGCACCAGTGCGCGTACCGCAAAGGCTCCAAAGGCCACGACCACCAGCTGCATGGCGCGCATAGCCGACCGGGACACGTCCATGCTCACAAACACCGACAACGTCACCACAGCGATGAGCGCCAGCAGCAGCCATCGCAACAGCGGCGCGCGCCCTTCCAGTTGCAGCTGCGCGAGAGGCTCCCCCGCCCGCGCCCGTGCCCATATGGCGGACAGCACCACCAACGGCGTAAGCAGCAAGAATGGCGTGAGCACAAACGGTCCCGCCCCCGCGAAGACATCCACGCGATCGGCGGCCAGCAGCATGCACCACAGCGCAACCAGCGTGTTCACTTCGCCCTCACGGCACGCGCCGCGCACGGAAGGTCAGGGTACGCGTTTCGCCGTTGCTCAGGCGCACGCCGTCCACATACGACTGGCCGGGTCCGTTGGCCATGCTATACCCCGCCGGCGCCAGCACCCGCACCCCGTACTCCCCCTCGGTAATCACATCGCCCATCGTGGCCTGTCCGTCGGCACCGGTCACTTGCTCTCGCTCAATACCCGTGGCGGTGTACAGCGTGACCCGCGCCAGGCGCACCGGCTGGTCTGCGTCATCAATCACGCGCACCAGCAACAGCCCCCGCCCCGTACGCTGCGGGCGAAAGGTGAGCGTGCGCGTATCGCCATCCCCCAGTAGCACATCGTCGAAAAACGAAATGCCGCGCCCTTCGCCTAAGCTGTACCCCCGCGGCGGCACCAACCGCACGCCATAGGGCGTCGTCATGAGAATCGTATCCAGCGTCACCACCCCATCAGCCCCGGTGCGGAGGTCGCGCGCCACCCCCTGCCCCGTGTACAGCACCACCCGGGCGTCGGCCACGGCGCGGCTATCCTGATCCAGCGCCACCACCCGCACCGTGGCGCGCGGCAACCGCTGCACCGTCAGCAGCGCACGGGCCTCACCATTGCGCCGCAGACGCAAGCCGTCCACAAACGCGCTGCCGCGCTGCTCTACCGCCACATAGCCCCGCGGCACCACCACGCGCACCCCGAAGTCGCCGCAGCCAAGCGCGCTGTAGCGGCGGGTGCCGTCGGCCTGCACCATATCGCGCGACAAGGTGGAGTCGGCGCGGTAAAGCACCACCTCGGCCCCGGGGACCGGGCGCCGTCCTTGATCCACCACCTGCGCCACGAGCGTGCCAAGGCAGCGTTCGAAGGTGAAGGGGGCCAGCTCGCTGGCCCCGGCCTCCACAATCAGCCCGTCACGATACGGAAAGGCCACCTCCCCGCTGTCCCGATACAACGCCGGTCGCTCCATGGCTACACCGTACAACCCAAACGGCACCTCACGAAACTGCACACGCCCCGCGCTATCGGTGTTCCCCCGCCGCACCTCTCCCCGTGGGGAGTACAGCACCGCCGTAACACCGGTAACGGCCCGCCCGTCGGGCTCGCGCACCTGCGCGGTGACCGTGCCCGGCCCCACCTGCAGAAATTGCAGGCGTACCAACAGGGGCTGCTCTCCCACCACCGTCAACCCATCCACAAACTCGCTGGGGCGGTCGGTGGCCAACAACGTCTCCAGTCGCACGTACCCCGCCGGTGGCGTGGCGAGCACCCCATACGACCCCTCGGGCACCTCCTCAAACCGATAGCGCCCGGCGGCATCGGTGCTGCCGTACCCCATCGGGCGCTGCCCGGTATACAGCAGCAACCCAGCCCCCGGAATCGGCGTACTATCCCGCCGCGTGACCACCGCCGTGACGCTCCCATACAACGAAGGGCGCGTGATCAGTCGTTCGCACCCGAACGACAAAAACACCACCGCCAGCATCAGCATCAGGCGCGCCATACCACCCCCGCGTTGCGAAGCCACCCATGCTCGGGGTGGCAGTAGAGACGTGCCACCGCCCGCTTCCGGGCCAGCCACGGCAAGGTGGGCATGGCCGCACAGGCCGTGAGGAAATCCCGTTGGTCGGGAGTGCACCGGCGCTCGAAACGCGCCAGCAGCGTGGCCGCCAGCACCCCCGCACCCGCCACCTGCTGCCGCACCGCACCATGGGTGGTCAGCGCCCGCCATCCCCGACGCAGCTGCGCCCAGAGCGGCGCCGCCGTCACCCGTTCGCGGGCACCCAACGTATTCGCGCCATGCTGACGATAGCGCACCGTCGCCTCCGGCACCGCCACAATCCGACCCCCCAACGCCGCCACACCCGCCACCCACGCGTCATGCATGGGCACGCCCAGCGGGATCGGCCCAGCCAGGTCGTACAGCGCCCGGTTCATCAGCGTCGTGCACCCCGTGACCACGTTTTGCGCCACCACCCGGCGCAGGGTCGCCGGCTCCGGCACGATACCGGCCGAACGCCAGAACGAGGGGGCCCATGGCTCCAGCGCGGCGCCAACCACCTCGAGATCCGTATGGACCAACAGCGGGCCCGCCTCCGCCTGCGCCGCCTCCGCGGCACGCAGCGCGGCCAGCGACCGGGCCAGCTTTTCGGGGTGCCACACGTCGTCCTGATCGGCAAACCCGATATACGGCGCCGTGGCCGGCACGTGCGCCCACAACTGCGCAAAGGCCCCCACCACCCCGAGCGGTTGGTCACACTCGGGCAGCACCGTCACGCGCGCGTCGGCCTGAGCCGCCGCCAGCAGGGCCGCACTGCCGTCGCGTGAGGCGTCGTTGAACAGCCACAGCTGCCAGTCGGTATAGGTCTGGGCCTGCACACTGTCCAAGAAGTCCAACAGGTACCGCTCCCCGTTGTGCACGGCACAGAGCAGGTGCACCGTGCCGGCGCCGTGGGCCAATGGCGTCATGGCGTGACCTCCACCCCTGCCCCTTCCCCCACCAGCGGTCCTTCGCGCAGGTACCACACCAGCAAGATCACCGCCACCAATCCCTCAGCGATCACCACACTGGTTGCCATGCCCGTGACCCCCGTTCGGCGCGTGAGCGGCACGCCCAACAGCAGGTTCGTCACACCGGCCACCACCGTGCCCAGCAGCACCACCCGATCCCGACCACGGGGTACGGCGGCGAAAATGCCAATCGTGGTGGCGAGGGTGATGAGAGGCAGCAGCAACAGCAGCACGCGAAACACCGGCACCGCCGCTTCGTAGCCGGGCCCCAACAGCAGCGCAATCACCGCCGGCGCTGCCGCCGCACACACGGCCGCGGCCAATGTGGCCGCCGCGGTAAGCCCGATCATCAGCCGTTGGGCCAGCCGGTTTGCTTCGGCAGGGTGGTGACCACGCACGTAGGCCAGCCTCGGCACCAGCGCACGGGTGAGCGGCTCCAACAGCCCAACAGCCGCCCGCACCAGCCGCTCGGATCCGCCGAACAGGGCCACGGCCGCCGGAGAAGCCACCACACCGATCAGCACCGCATTGAGCTGCATATACAGCGCCCCTGAGGCCCGCGCGGCAAACAGGGTGCCCCCCTGCGCGAGCACCCGCCGTGCCCCACTCCACGACCACACCACCGGCCGCCACAACAGCGCCGCGCGCAGCCGGTACGTGAGCACCACCATCACCACCGTTGCCGTCACGGCCTGAGCGGCCACCACACGCCACCCATGCGAGGGTTGCTGCACCAGCACAAACGGCGCCAGCAGCCCAACCACGCGCGCCACACTTTCCAACATCACCGCGCCCCGCACCCGTTCCATACCCAAGTAAAACCAGAGCGGCGTGAGCCCACGCGCCAGCGCCAGCAACAGCACCCCGCCCGCCAGCAGGGCGTTCTCACGCAACACGGGAACAAGCAGGCAGCTGCCCGCCCACACCACCACCGCACCGGCGGCCAGCAGCACACGCGCCGACAGCGCATCGCTCACCAGCTCATGCAAGCTGTCGCTGCCGGCGCCGTCGCGTGCGCGCACCACAGCCAGCTGCCGCGTCACCGACAGATCAAACGCATACTCAATAAGCAGCACCAACCACGCGGCGAGCGCCTGCGCCACCAATACCGGCCCCCACCCCTCGGGGCGGAGCACACGGGCCAGATACGGCACCATCGCGAACGCTGCGGCGAGCCCTGCGAGGTGGCTCCACAGCAGCACCCCAAAATTGCCAAGTGCATTGGAAGCAGACCGCGGCGCCATGGCCGGGAGTAATGGGACAGACACGAGGGCAAGTTGACTATCCCGCTCTGCCGGTGCAACCTATCGCGCTATGTATGCTGAGGCAGGAGAGGCCGAGCGGTACAGGCAAGACGCCGCCGGTACGACTGCCGGAAGGAGCGCGGGACACACCGCCGCACACACGGTCATGGACAGGGCGGGCCACACGGGCGCGGGGCGTACGCTGGCTGTGGTGCTCAACTGGTGTGCAGAAGAGGACACCGAGCGCTGCCTTGCCTCCCTGCTGCACGAGTGCGAGCGCGTGCCCACCCTTGACCTGCTGCTGGTGGACAGCGCCTCCCCCGATGGCAGTGGTGCCCGCCTTGCCGCGCGTTTTCCAGCCGTACCCTACCTCGCGCTCACGGCCAACCTTGGCTACGCCGGGGGAAACGAACAGGCCATTGGTTGGGCGTTAGCGCGCTGCTACGACTTCGTGCTGATCGTGAATGATGATGCGGAAATCATGGCCGGGTGCGTTGAGCAACTGCTGGAGACCATGGCCGCCAACCCCACCGCTGGGGCCTGTGCCCCCACCGTCACCTTCGGGCCGCCACACACCGACCGCGTCTGGTGGGCGGGTGGGGCCTTTGTCTGGTGGAAAGGGCTTGGAGTACACTGGCATGACGGTGAATCCGTAGCCGCCCTCGGGCTGTCGGGGCGCGCACCGCAGCCGGTCACCTTTCTCAGCGGGTGCGTGCTGTTGCTGCGAAGCCACGCCATTCGCCAGAGCGGCTCACTGCGGGCCGAGTTCTTTGCGTATGTGGAAGACGCGGAGCTCAGCTATCGCTGGCAGCGGGACGGGTGGCAGCTGTATTGGGTGCCGGCGGCGCTGGCGCGTCATCACGTGCCGCGCCACGCCGGTGCCCCGTCACCCTTTGCCATACGCTACCGGGACCGGAATCGCCGACGCGTGGCGTCGCTGCACTACGGCGTGTGGCGGCGCGCCGGTTTCTGGCTCTTCTTTGCGCCCAGCCGGCTTCTACGCCTGGTGCAGTATGCGCTGAAAGCCGACGGCGCACGCGCCATGGCGGTGTGGCGCGGATGGTTCGGCCGCTGAGGCCGGCAGCAGAGATCCGGTAACAATCTCCGGAATCCGGTAACGGAATCCGGTAACCGTCACGCTTGCCCGTCGTCCATTACCGGAAGCGCGTCACCATCACGGATCTCCCTTCAGCCATAGCCCCCGTGCCCCTTACCTCACCTGCCCTTCGGCCACCGGCCTGGAGCGCACGCGCCCGTCGCGCGGCGATGGTCCGGTCCCTCGTGTGGCCTCTGCGCGCGCTGGCCGGCGCCCTCGTGCTCACCACGGGATGTGTAGAGCTCCCCACCGATACGCCCATCATCGATCAGCGATGGGTGGTCCCAAGCGATAGCACCACTCTCGCTGTGGACCGGGTCCTCCCCAGCTCCGTCACCGTGGTTGGCAACAGCTTTCAGGTGGCCGTGCCAACCGTAAACACGTCACAGCTGCTGGCCCAGTTTTGCAGTCAGTGCACCGTGAGCGTGGGCGCCATTCCCAAACCGGCGTTCACTGCGAACATCGCGGCAAGCGCCGCGCTGCCGAGCGATGTGGCGGCCGCCACGCTGGTGAGTGGTACGGTGGTGGTAGGCATCACCAACGGTCTTCCCTTCGATATCATCCGCCCGTCGGCCACCGCCCGCGGGGTGGTCACCATTGCCATCAGCAACAACGGCGCCCTGATCGGCACCGACACCATTGCCGGGAACAGCAGCAGCATGCCGCCCAACACGCGGGTGGATCGCACCATTACCCTGCGCGCCGGCACCGTGCTCAGCGGCCCTCTTGAGGTGCAGGTGCGTGTCGTGTCGCCCGAAGGTGACCCGGTACAGTTCGCCGCGACGCAGAACATCAGCGTGCAGGGCGTGCCCTCCAACATCCGGGTCTCGCGCGCCACCGTGCTGCTCACCAATCGCACGGTGTCCACGGCGGCCACCACGGTGGATCTCTCGGACGTGGATAATGGAATCCGTGACCGGACCGAAGGCGGGGCGCTGCTGGTGTTCATCGCCAACCCCTTTGCCTTACGCGGCAATCTCACCCTTACGCTGTCGGCGCCGGGCATTGCCCCCGTGGTGAAAGCGCTCCGGTTGGACGCCGCGTCACCGGGTACCACCCCCCAACGCCTCGAGTTCACACGCGACGAGATCCGCTCGCTGTTTGGTCGCGACAACCTGTCACTGACCGTGTCCGGCCCTGTGTCGGGCACCGGCACAGGCGGCGCGGTTGACGTGCTCCCCGGGATGCAGGCCGTGATGTCCACGCGCTTCGAAGTCGCCGTTCGTCTTGGAGGAAACTGACCATGATCCCCACCATCTCCACGTTCGGCGTGCCCGCCCACCGGCTGCTGACGCGCCTGGCGCTCGTGGCCGCGGCCACCATGGCCTCACCGCTGCACGCGCAGTTAACCAACGCCTCTGCCGCGGCCACGGCCATGGGGAACACCGGCACGGCCAGTGCGCGCGGCTACGATGCGGTGTATTGGAATCCCGCCGGACTGGCTATGCCCGGTACCAAAGGCTGGTCCATGGCGCTCCTCCCCACCGTGATCGGGGCCGGCGCATCACCGATCAGCTTTGCGGATCTCGCCGCCGCGGGTGGCCAGGTTCTCTCCGACGCCACCAAGAGCGCGTGGCTCTCCCGCCTCTCCGGTGACACCCCGCAGTCGGTCAACGGGTTGGGGGAGGTCACCCTGCTGGCCTCCAACCTCGGTCGGTTCGGCTTCCAACTGAGCGTGAACGGCGGGGCCAACGGGCAGCTGTCGCGCGACGCGCTCACAGCGCTGCTGTACGGCAATGCCGGTCGCACGGGGAGCGCCGAACGGTTGTCGTTGAACGGTTCCTCGGTGTCCGGTGGCGCACTCGCCACGGTGGGGATGAGCTACGCCTTCCCCATCGGCGTGCGCTTCGGTGGCGCGTCAAACCAATCGTCGGCCTTGGGCATCACCGTGCACAGCACCACCGGGGTGGCGCTGGTGCGTGCCGAGGACAACGGCACCGTGCTGGATAATCAGCCTCTCGCGGTGAAGGTGAACTTTCCCGCCATCCTGCCCGCATCGGGGAACATCGGCTCGGCCGGTCGCGGCTTCGGTGTGGACCTCGGCGCGGCGTGGGAAGGCGGTGCGTGGCGGGCCGGCGTGGCCGTGCGCAACGCGATCAACAGCTTTCGGTGGAACGAAAGCGCTCTGGCCTTCCGGCCCATCACGGCGGAGTTTTCGAACGCCACGCGCGCCTCGAACTTCGAGGAGGCGGCCTACGCCAGTGCGCCGGCCGAGCTCCGCGACTGGGTGACCAACGCCACCATCCCCCCTACCCTGGCGCTCGGCGTGGCGTGGAGCTCCTCGCCACGGCTGCAAGTGAACGTGGACGCCAAACAGCAGTTCGGCGATGGCATGCCCTGGTCGGTGCGTCGCAGCATCGGCACCGGCGTGGAAGTGCGGCCCGTGAGCTGGTTGCCACTACGCGGTGGCGTCGCCGCGCTCGATCGTGGGGTACAGATTGGTGGCGGCCTTGGGCTGGAAGGGAGTCACGTGCGGTTGCAGTGGTCACTGGCCTCACGCAGCGACTCACAGTTCGGCGCGCAAACCGTGCACAGCATCACCGTGGCCTTTGGCGCACTCGGGCGCTGACGTTTATCCCGTAAGTCGGGATTTGAGCATTTGAAATTCGTCGAAACGGATCACGCCCTTCTGTAGAAGGGCGTTGATCTTCTCCAGCCGTTTGCCCGCGTCTTTCTCCGATTCCTCGATGGCGCGGGCCAGCTTGGACACCGAGCGCTTCAGCAGTACCGCATCACGGATGATCTGGGCCACCTTTTCGGCCGACATCTTCCAGACGTTGTCAATGACCCGCATCGAGGCCCCATCTTCAATGATGACGGTGCCGAAGATGAGGCCGATTTCACAGGACACCGTATTCACGTGGTCCAGGTCAATGCTGGTTTGCGAGAGCCCCGTGAGCATGGTGTTGTCAATGAACAGGATGCGCTGATCGGTTACCGTAATCAGCCACAACGCGCCCTCCATGATACCGGCCGACAGCGCCACCACCTGCTCGCCGTGAAGCAACAGCTCCGGCAGCTCCCCAAGTTCAACCTTGGAGAGCAGCTGCTCGTCGCCGATGTCCCGTGCCAAGCGGGCGCATTCACGCCGACGCTCCACAAAGGAGGCCCGTTTGAAATCAAATCGCTGCATTGCACACTCCAGACACCGAGTTGCTACAACCACATCAAATTTCACTGAGGGCCATAACGGCCGCGAGCCATCCAAGATCATGGCTACAGCGGCAACGGTGCCCGTCCATGCAACGAAAGCGCGCGTAAGGCCGTTGGTAAGAGGCAGCTTCCCTGAGCACTCGTCAAGGGGGACGGGGGGAGCTGTTACGCGGGGGGGGCGTGTCGTGTCCCTTCTGGGCATCCATCGCGCCTTGTACACGTTCTCTCCCGGTACAGCGATCGTCGTCTCCGGGTGAGCGAAACGCAGCACGTCGCTCCACCACGTCGTGCCATCCCCCTGAATCCACAGCAGCCGCTAAGTCACCGTATCGATGTGCACCGACTTCACTCGGGGCACATCCCCCAACCGCGGATGCTTGGTGAACTGGTGCGTGGTGCGGTCAAAGAGCCAGGTATGTGCTGCGGTGGCCAGAATCAGCTGCGATGATCCGGGCACGGGCATCATGTCATGCCCATTGATGTCCGGAAGCGGGACCACCACATCGCGCTGGGAATCCGCCCACAGCAGCTGCCGCTCCGCATCCCACACGACGGCGTGCGCCGTTCGATCACGGGCCCGCCAGCTCCAGTGCTTTTCGGGTGTAGCGGACCCGAGGTCGAGAATGAACAATTCATCGGCGCCGCACACGAGCACCTCCTGTGCCGCCAACGGTCGGACGATGGGCGTCGAGGTGAAGAGCGCGAGCGCCGCAAGGGAACGGAGTATTCGCATACGGGACATGATATGACGGGCCCCGGCAGGATGGCGAGACCGGACACCGGGCCGTGGCGCTTCCCACAGGTTGTGAGTCCCGTTGGATCAGGATTCGGGGGGCAGACCAGAAGTACACCCCGTACTACATCGACCCCAGGGGACAAAAAACAGAGGGGAGACGATGTCTCGTCTCCCCTCATGTCGTACGGTTTTACCCAACGCAAAATCGCGTCAGCCGTTTTCTTCCAGTGGCTAGGGAGGGAATCGAACCCCCGACACGCGGATTTTCAGTCCGCTGCTCTACCAACTGAGCTACCTAGCCGTTCCCACAACAGACTCCCAGCATAACAACCCGATAGGGCTTTCCGCAATCACCTGCGGAGCCCAACGCATCCCGCCAACCAATGTCCCGCCTTACGCCGGCGTGGTCGCCGTGGCTGTGATGATGCTTTTGAGCCCGCCACGCACATTGAAATCCCCCACCACCGTCATCGTGCGAGGACGGCACGCCGCCACCAGATCATCCAAAATCCGGTTCACCGCCCGCTCGTAAAAAATGCCGTCGTTCCGGAAACTCCAGAAATACAGCTTCAGGCTCTTGAGCTCCAGACACAGCTCGGCCGGCTGGTAGGTAATCCGGATCGTCGCGAAATCCGGCGCCCCCCCTTCCAACAGCCGCAATTCCGCCGCGTCGGTCTCAATGCCGCCAAGGGGACAGAGCGACGTAAACTCCGTCGTCTCCATGTAAATCTCGTACGTCCGATCCCCGTAGGGATTGGGAAACGTCTCCAGCAGTTCGGGCTTGGGCATCCCCGAATGTAGACGATGTGAACCGCGATGTCAGGTGAGATCGCGCAAACGCTGCGACCACTCGTCCAGCAACCGCCGCTCGGCCGGGGTCACACTCGACATCCCCTGCGACGCGATCTTGTCCAGCACGGCGTCCAACGCCGTCGCCGGCGGTGCCACCGCCGACCGCGCCGCCCGTGGCTCCGCACGAGGCTCGGGACGCGGCTCCGGACGCGACCGCGATACGGCCGCCTTACTCTGCGCCACAATGTCGTCGACATCGCGCTCACGCGGGCGCGACGACTTGGGCACCGCCCGCGGCACGTCGTCGCCGTAGTCCGGGGCCGACGCAATCTGGTCGCGGTAGTGACTCAGACGATCCGCTGACGGCGCACGGAGGTACACCCACCCCGCAAACATCCCGCCCAGATGCGCCGCATACGCCGTGCCGCCAAGGCTCCCCGCATCAACCACCGCCATGGTGATGTTGATCAGCGCCATGAACACCACCAGCCACTTCACCTTCATGGGCACCACACCGAAAAACAACACCTCGTCATCCGGCCAGCGCGACGCGTACGCCACCGCAATCCCCAGGATGGCCGCCGACGCACCCACCAGCGTGCCCCCCTCCCGCTGAAACATGTAGTGAAACGCCCAGCCCCCAACGCCGCACCACAGGTAATACCACACCAACGTGCGAGGCCCCCACACACTCTCCACCCGGGGGCCAAAGAGCCACAACGTCCACATGTTCAGCAGCAGATGCATCAGGCCGCCATGCACAAACATGTACGTCCCAATGGTCCACGGCGCTCGCGACGCGCGCTCACCCGGCGAATAGCCAAGCCAGTTCGCCATGTTCGCGTCACCCACCAATGTCGCCTGCACAAAGTACACCGCCACACACACCCCGATCAGCCAATACACAGCCGTCGGGGAACGTGGCGCGTCAAATTCGTCGTACGAGAGGTAGGCCATGGCAGCACACCGGGAAAACGCGGAACACGCAACCGGAACAGGACAGCTAACGCAACGGCCGATCGCGCTGCGCACACGCTAACTGCACGATGCGCTCACAGAGATCGGGAAACAAGACGCCAGCTGCCGCCGCCGCTTGTGGGATCAGACTGGTTGGCGTCATCCCGGGCAACGTGTTGGCTTCTAAACACCAGGGCCGCCCCGCCGGGTCCAACCGGAAGTCAATGCGCGCGTACCCGCTCAGCTTGAGCGCCGCAAAGGCCGTCCGCGCCTGCTCCGCCAACGTCTGCGACAGTACGCCCGATAGTTCGGCTACGAACTCCTGGGCCATCCCCGGCGTGTACTTGCACTCGTAGTCGTACAGCTCCTTCGCCGGAACAATCTCAATGGTGGGCAGCACCGCCTCCCCCAAAATGCCCACCGTGAGCTCTCGCCCCGGCACAAACTGCTCCACCATCACCTCGTCGTCGTACCGAAACGCCTCGGCCACCGCCGCCGCCAACTCGTCAGGGGCACGCACAATGGACAACCCCACTGTGCTCCCCTGCTTGGACGGCTTTACCACCACCGGCCACCCAAGCTGCTCACCCACGTGGGCGGCATCCATCGGCTCGTTTCGGGGTGCCATAAGCCAATCGGCCGTGGCCACGCCGGCGGCCCGGAGCACCACTTTGCTCAGGTGCTTATCCATGGCCAGCGCGCTCGCGAGATGGCCGCTCCCGGTGTAGGGCACCCCCACCAGGTCGAGCAGGGCCTGCACCGTGCCATCCTCGCCCTGACCGCCATGCAGCGCCAGAAACACACAATCGGTGTCGGTTACCTCGGGGCTCGTGCCCAGCACCGGCGACAGCGACTGGGACGCCAACCCGGCCAACGCGTCCAGCGAGGGAGGGGCGCTCCCCACGCCTGCCGCCAGCAGCGCCCGTTCGGTCTCGCGCGTCAGCACCCCTTCGGCTGGATCGAGACAGACCACCGCATGCCCCTTTTCCCGCAGCGCCGCAGCAATGCGGAGCCCGGACGACAGGGACACCTCACGTTCGGCCGATACGCCGCCGAGTAGCACAGTGATTCGCATGCGCACAACTTACATCGGCGCAGCCCTGCCCCGCTCGGATGATTGCTGTACACGGGCGGACCGTGCTATCATCTGGCACGCGGCGCTCATCGGTCCGCGTGCATCGCCACCTGCGTTGGTGGCGCTCCAGCCCTCCGTTCCATGTCCGGCGATATCCCGCACCAGAGACACGAGAAGATCAAGGCCGAGCTGCGTAAGGCGATGCCGAAGATGACCGTTTCACCGAGAGGTGAGAAGGCGTTTGAGGCCGTGTTTGCACACACCCTCCACCGCTTCTTCCATGAAAACGGCGACCAACATTGGGACGACCCACGTTGCAAGTCGCTCTTTCTCGAATGCGCTGCGCAGATCGGCCGAGGAGCGCAGGCCCTTGCTGATCATGCGGGACGGGGGAGTAACTGCAAGGTGGAAGCCATCCATGTGCGGGACGCAGCGCAGGTGATTGTCGCCGCCCGCGAATCCGATTGCCACGCCGTGATCAAGGCGATCAACGCGGAGAAGCAGGATGAAGGGCTCAAGGGGATCTTGGGTTCCGCGTGCAGAGGGAACTTCTACGAGGTCATTGACGTGCAGGTGTGACGGCACGACCACCGTTCAGCTCGCTCTTGCACTACGTTGCCACGGCGATCGCGCTCGCGCGCATCGCCGTGGTGTTGACGGCGTTCCTGTTTATCGCCGTGCAACGTGGCACGGACGCGCCGTGGCTCAACCTGTGTTTTGTCGCAGCCTTCGGGATAACGGGGGCGGTCCTTGTTCGCGGTCGCTCGCGCGATGAGCGTGCGGGATGGATAGGGGTGGCCTTTCTCGCGACCGCCACCACCTTTGGCGATCTGATCGGCTCGCGCGTCGGCGCCAACCCCACCCAGGCAGGAATGT
>CANHTA010000015.1 GCA_947463135.1 Gemmatimonadota bacterium | reverse complement strand
GTTGGCGGTGGCGGCGTCCGCGTGGCCGGCGCGCACCAGCTCCGGAATGGGGGAGGGCAACGTGTCCAGGATCACCTCATGGTGGTCCCGTGTATTGCCATCCCGGTAGGCCTGTTCAATGGCATCCGCACCGGCACACAACAGCTGGTAGGTGGCCTCGTCGCAGCGCTGTTGCCATGCGCGACGGATGTCCACCGGATCGGTGAGGTTCTTCGGCAAGACGAAGAAGTCGCCATGAATGACCGCTGGGGCGGGGTCGGGCTGGAAGAAATTGGGGAGCGGCTCAAATAGCGCCGGCCATTCCCGGGGAATGAGGCGATTGGCGTCGCGCGCAAAGGCGGCGACGGGATAGACGTGCAACAGGTGGTGCGAGGACGGCTGATGATTCGGCGGGTTGTAGCACGGGTGATCGCCGTGGAGGCACACCACGGGCAGCTCCAACTGCGCCCAGAGCGTCTGACTTGCCGTGGCATTGGGTCTCGCGCTTCCCAGCCCCTGCCAGGTCAGGACGAAGTCCACGGGGGCACTCCCCTGGATGGCCTGCATGGTGGTCCCAAGCGCCGCGTTCAAGGGGACGATGATCACGTCATGCCCCAGATCGACCAGCTGTTGCCGGAATTGCTGATTGAAGAAGCTGAACGGGTCGTTTTCGCCGTCAGACCAGTTCAGGATAGCAATGCGCATGGATGATACCGCCGCTCACACAAGGAGAAGGTGTTCCCCGGATCCTGACCGGTAACTTAATACGGGCCCCTTTGCGGAAGGGGGCTGAGCGGCACAAATTGCCGGTGCGCAGGTGGAGTTGGGAGGATTGTGCTCTGCCGTGTCGGATGAGGCAAATCGTAATTTGTTGTCAATTATAGACTTAGGTGTGGCATGCTTCGTGCTTATGTCCCCGTCGGGAATATCCATTTCACCGACCCATTTTGCCATGAGCCGCATGATTCTCTCGACCCACCGCTCCGACGTCGCCGCCGAAAGTGTCCAGCGCCACGAAGATGGCACGGCGCGTTTTTGCGTGCCTGCTGCTCTCGACGATCCGGCGTGGGCGCATGCCGCGGATCAGGAATCCGACCACGGCGTGCAGTCGGAGATTCGCGTGTTTCTGGACGAGCAGTTGGAGGCGGGCGATCTGGTGCTCGATCTGGCGCCTGGGTTTGGTTTTGTGGCGCTGAGTGCCGCCACGGCCCCTCACGGCGCGGCGACGGTGCTGGTGGCAGAGTTCGACGCGTCCCGGTTGGCGCTGTTAGCGGACGCCGCAACCGCGGCGGGGGTTGAACTTGGCGGGCTCTCCTCAACGCGGTGGGACAGCTTGAGCGCGGTGATTGCCAACCAGCTTCCGGCCCACGGACGGCTCTTCGTGCACCTCGCCACCCATCAGGTTGCCGAGGCATGCCGCGGTGTGGCCGCGCTCCCTCAGCCTTCGCCGCTGTTGGCGTTGTGTGTGTCGCCTTCGGATGTGCCCACGGATTGGTCACCGATTGCCCATGCGTTGGGCGAGGCGGGTTTGCGCGCGTGCGGCTTGGTGGCCAACGACGAGGGCCCGATGCTGGTGCCCCTCGCGGAGGCACCGCTGGGGGCGTTCTTTGCCCTGCCGGACGCTCTGTTTTCGCCGGAAGAGGGGTCGGCGCAGTCCGAGACGCCAATAGTTGCCGAAGAGATATTTCCCACCATCCGTCCCGTGGCGTGGAAGGCGGCCAAGACGGGCTTTTCGCTCATTGGGCCGCATTCGCGCACGGGCTACGGTGTCACGGGGGCCAACTTACTGCGCGCCCTGCAAGAGAAGGGGGTTCCGGTGGCCTTCTTTCCAATCGGCGGGGTGGATCCGACGCTCACCGCCAACCCGCTGCTTCCCGCCGCGCTGCAGGCTCAGGACAATTTCCCCGTTGATGCGCCGAGCGTCCGCCTGGCGCAGCAATTTGATTTGGCGCTCCATGCGGGTCGCGGGGCCCGCGTGGCGTTTACGATTTTTGAGACCGATGTGTTTACGTCGCGCGAGCGGCACCATTTGCGGATGCAAGATGCGGTGCTGGTGTGCTCCCCGTGGGCGCGCGAGGTCTGCGTGGCCAACGGGCTTGCGCCATCGGCGGTGCACGTGGTCCCACTGGGTGTGGATCGGGAGATTTATCATCCCGGCGTTGTGCCACGGCAGCGGTGGCAGGCCGACGAAACGGTGTTTATGCAGGTCGGGAAGCTGGAGTCGCGCAAAGGCCAGCTCGACCTGCTGCGCGCGTTTGAGGCGGCCTTTACGCCGGGTGATCGGGTGCGGCTCGTGTTGATCTGTCACAATCCGTTTCTCCGGAAAGATCATTTCGAGGCGGCGCTTGCGCCGTTTCGGACGTCGGTGATGGCGCGGCACATTACGCTGCACCTGACCGAGTTGGCCACGTCCCGTGATGTGGCCGCGATGATGGCTGCCGCCGACTGTGGCGTCTTTCCGTCGCGTGCCGAGGGATGGAATCTGGAGGCGTTGGAAATGCTGGCCATGGGGAAGGCACTCATTGTGTCGAACGCCACGGCGCACACTGCCTTTCTCACCTCGGCGAATGCCCGACTCATTGAGATGGGTCCGCCGGAACGATTGGCTGGCGGTCAGCATCCGGGGAGCTGGCCGTCGTGGACGGGTGCCCAGCATGAGCAGCTGGTGCACCATTTACGGGCGGTGCATGCCGAGCGACGAGCCGGGACCGGCCTGCGGAATGACGCGGGTATTGAAACGGCCATGCGGCACAGCTGGGCCGCCAGCGCGGAGGCGGTGCTGCAGGCGTTGGAGACGGTGTCGTAGCGGTGTATGAGCGGCGTCCCGTCATGAAGCCTGATCGGGCTGTTGCGACCCGCTGTTGCCTGTGGTGTACCATTTCTGGTTAGTTTATCTACGACGAGCTGCTGAGCGCGTTTGCGATCGTCCCCATTCTTTGATGAAGCACATGTACCGAGTGTCCGTTACCTTGATCGGCGTTGCCACGTTCTCTCGCTCTCCAGCCTGCCCACGAGCGGCGTGCTTGGCGCGCGTGCATCCGGCTGATCGGAGCGGCGGGTACCGGAATGGTGTGCCGTCGTGGCCAACCATCAACGACGGGTTGGCGTTGTCGTGATGACGTCCTTATTGGGTGACTCGTCCGCACCGGGAGCGGATCAGACGCTGTCGCCAGAGGCGGCGGCGTTTGTGAATGCCGTTGGTGCAGCGAAAAACCTCCCGGCATTTGTGCGCAATGTGCGCGCGATTAACAGCGTGGCCAACGATGAGCGCGTGCGTGTCGCCTTGCTCGAGCAGGCGATCACGAAGGACGTGGCCCTCTCAGCCAAGGTGTTGCGTATCGCGAATTCGGTGTCGATGGGCGCGCTGGGGGGAGGGAGCGTAGGAGGCATTGGCTCAGTGAAGCAAGCCATCATGCTCATGGGTTTTGAACGGGTGCAGCATTTGGCGGTCGCCGCCAGCGTGTTTGAGCAGGTCGAGGAGGATACCCCGATGGTGCGGGACCTGCTCGTGGAGTCGATGTTGGCCGCGAATCACGGCATGCAGTTGGCGTTCGGCGCCGGCTATGGAAAGCCGGAGTTGGCCTATTTGTGCTCGCTCTTTCGCCGGCTCGGGGAATTGCTGGTAGCGAGTCATCGGGCGGAGCAGTACAGCAAGTGGAAGGAAGGGGCGGTGGATGGGGAGCCCCGTGCGGAAGGTGACGAGTTAACGCATTTCGGATTCACCTTTGAAGAAGTTGGCGTTGCCCTGGCAAGGCGTTGGGGGATGCCGAAAGCGGTTGTGGGCACCATGTATGAGTATCGCGGCGTGTCCGGTGTGGACGAGGTGTTGCACGCCATTACGCAGTGCAGCGTAGACTTGGTGCGTTGCCGCTTTGATGCCTCGGTCCCCGATATTGAAGTCGCGGCCCAGGAGATTCGGCAGAAGTTTGCCCCGATGATTGGATTGGAGGTGAACCAGATGAATTCCGCACTCGAGGCCGCGATTCAGGAATCCTCGCCGACGCTCTCTGGTATGGGGGTCAATCTCGACACATGGCTTGAGAATCACGCGGCCACGGCGGCCGAGGTTGTTGAGCGCCGCCTGCATGTGGCGGCAACGGGCATGACACCCGAAGCCTGGCAGGCCAAGGTTGCCGCCGAGGCGTTGGACAATGCGATGGCACCGAATATCCACGATAGCCCGGTGGAAGCGGCGCTCCGCGAAACCGTGCGGCAGCTGGTGCTGGGGACGCCGGCCGACGGCGCCAGTGTCGATCTGGGTGCGGTGATCGGCGCCACGTTGCAAGCGGGTTGTACGGCCGGCTATGCGCGCGGGCTCATTGCCATCAGCTCGGACGACTTCAAAATGGTACGTGGTCGCCTTGGGGTTGGTGTAGGGAGCACCGATGCGGTGCGGATTTTTCTCCTCCGTCCGGCTGCGTCGTTTGGGCCATTGGGTGCCGCCCTGCAGGAACGGTCCGATCTCTTTGTTGAAATGACGGAGGACGAGGCCAAGCTGTACCGTCGCGACCGTGTCATCAAGGAATTAAAACCCTCGCACTTTGCGCTCCTGTCGCTGGTGCTGGAGGATAGGCTGCTGGGTTGCCTGTACTTTGACACGGAGTCGGAATCGCTGGATTTCTCGCCCACGTCGAGGCAGCTGCTGGGGCTGTTGCGCGACCGGCTGGTTGAAACGTTTGCCCGACATCGCGCCGAGTCTGGTACCAGCTGGAGCTAGGGTATCGCGCGCCGTCCCCCGTTCCCCAACGGCGCCGTACGGGCAGCCCGTGGGGTAACGGTGTGTGCCAAGTCGGTGACGGGACCGCCGGGCCGTGACCTCACGGCCGGGGCCGTGACCTAACGGCCCCCCGCACGTCTGTACTGGAGAAGCGTGTTTTTCACTTCGCCAGCGCCCGGTATGTCCGTGATTCGAGCACACGCGCCCGTCAGGAGGCGCACCCATGGGTTTTCACTCATCGAGCTGCTGCTGGTCATTGCGATGATCGGTATCCTCGCCGCGCTCGCTTTGCCCAAGATTCTGGTTGATAACGCGGAGGTGGATACCGCGATACGCACCCTTGGGATGTCGCTCATGGTCGCACAACGTGAGGCGGTGAGCCGTCAGCACAACGTGCTGCTGGTGATGGATGACAACGCTCACACCATTACGACCGTGTGGGACGCCAACAACAACAACGTGGCCGACGCCGGCGAAAAAACGCGCCCCTTCCTGCTCCCGGAGCGCGTGGTCCTGGGCCGTCCGTCCAGCGTAGCCGCGCTTGGTACGGCCACGGAGAGTGTGCCACCCATGCTGATGCTTGGCGATCGCCCCATGCTGGTGCTGCAACGCAACGGCAGTGCGGACCGTGGCGTGACGCTGTATCTCTCCACCCTAGCAAGCATGGCCGGAGCGAGCGCGGCCGATGCGCGCGCGGTGGTCGTGGCTCGTGCCACCGCGCGCCCCGACCGGTATGTCTGGACCGGCAGCGCATGGAAACGCGCCCAATGACCATGGCCCCCGTGCCGAACTCGCCACGCCGTGGCTTCTCGCTCATCGAAGTGATGATCGCGCTTGTGATTCTGGGCGGCGTTGTGCTCACCATGGCCTTGGGGACCACCAAGTTTTCCGCCTCAATCCGTAACTCGGATGTGCGAAACCGCGCGCAGTCGGTGGCAGACATGCAAATCGGTCGTGCGCGCGCCTGGCCCACGTATTCCACGCTGTCGCAATTGAGCACGGAGCGGTTCAACCCGGCGGAAGACGGGTTGAGCAGTGTCACCACGGTTGTCGCAGATACCACCGGTGGGCAGAGCATCACGCGCGTGACGGTCACCGTATCGGCTGCCGTCACGGCGAATCTGCCTGTTCCTATCAAGCGTTCCATCATCATTGCGGCGCCATAACGATGTCGTCCACTGCTCCTCACACCAGGCGTGGCTTTACCCTGGCCGAAGTGATGCTCGCGCTGGTGATCTTCAGCGTCGTCATGGCCGGTGCATTCAGCTTTCTCGTATCGCAAAGCCGCGGGTTCCGCTCCATGGCCACCCGCACGGCGCAGATTCAGAACGGTCGGTTTGGCCGCGACATTATGCGGCAGGAAATCCGCACCGCCGGTACCAATGTCACCGACATTCAACCGACGCTGGTATACGCCAGTGACAGTGTGTTCGCCTTCAACAGCGACCTCACTACCAACCGCCTGGACTCGGCGATGTTCTCCGGTGCGGTGTATGTGGACCCGAAGGCAACAAATGCCGAGGTGGGTGCGCTGACGCTTGGCAACGCCATCACCATCCCCGGCTCGGCGCCGGCATTCACTTATCCCATCGCCGATTACTCGGCCGTGGCCGGTACGACCGGTGATGCCGAAACGATCATGTTCCGGTTTACCAAAGACACGACCTCGAGTAATTCCGCCGACGTGATGCTCGTGCGGCAAGTGAATGGACGTCGGGCGGAGATTATCGCCACGGGGCTGCGCAAGTCCGGCTCTATTCCATTTTTCCGCTACTGGCACGACCCTTCGCGCTTTAACACCGATAACACCGACCTGGATACCGTACCACGCGACTGGCTGCCTCTCACCAAAGCGGTGGTGGCCCGTGGCATTGCGCCGGATACCGGAACGGCCGTCTCCATGCGTATCGATCAGGTTCGCGGTGTTGAAGTGACCTATGAACCCTCGCGACCGGTGAACGGACAGGCGAATGTTGTGCGGTATACGGTGCCAATGCCAAATACCGCCGTTGAACGACAGGCACGGGCATGCGGGCGGCCACCGATTGTCCCGAACACCCCGAGCGCCGCGTGGGTGTCCGACAGTAATGCGGTGATCCTGAATTGGTCGCCAGCGGTTGACGACGGGCACGGTGAAGAGGATGCGGTGCGGTATGTCATCTGGCGTCGCATTGTCGGTGCTCCGGTTTGGGGTAACCCTTTCGCCTCGGTCAGCGTGGTGGGCGGCACCACCTCGTACCGCTACAAGGATTCCGGCGTTCAGGTGGGGGTTGGCACGATGTATCAGTATGGCATTGCCGTGCAGGATTGCACGCCGAACATCTCAAGCCTGGTGGCCTCTGGCTCCGTGGTGGTGCCATGAGTAACCGGCTGATGGTCTCAGGGCGCATACGACATGGCGCATACCGGCCACGGACGCGTCGTGGCTTTGCGTTAGTGGCCGTGCTGATGATTGCCATGGTGGCGGTGGTGGTGGCCTTGGCGACCTCGATGCTCACCATGTCCACCGTGTTGGTGCAGGCAGGCTCTGATCGATCGGCGGCCGTTGACGACGCGGCAATTTCCGCGCTGGAAGATGAGCGGTCGCGCCTCAATGCGCACATCGACTCGGTGCCGCTGGAGGGATATCTGACCGTGGCGGACAACCAGACGATTTCGGGCACGAACATCAAGCGGAGCATCTGGGTGTCCCGGATCGGCAATGCGGATTCGCTGGGGAATGCCGGCGAATACGGTGTGCAGGCGGAAATCGTGGCCAAGGCCGTTGACGGATACGGGAACGTGGCGATTCGCCGGTCGCAGGTGTATCAGCAGTCGTTTGCGCGCTATGCGTGGTTCACGAATATCGCGCGTTCCACCAATGGATCGGTGTTGTGGTGGGCCCTCGGGGCGCAGGTACACGGCCCGGTGCACGCCAACGATACGATCTACATCTGGAATGGTGCGACGCCGAGTCCGCAGGCGACATTCGGCGATGAAGTCTCGACCACCCGCGTTGTGCTCAACAAAGGCTCGGCGGACTTCAAAAAGGGAGCGCCCAAGGAAGGGGTCACGCACATTCCCATGCCGGCGACCGCCGACCTGAACATTCTCAAAAGCATTGCGTCGCGTGCCGGCTATGCCTTTACGCCGGATGTCGTCACCGGAGACAGCGCACTGGCGACCATGCGCATTGAGTTTGTGGCCATCGACAGTGACAACGATGGCAACACCACCGGGCCGAACGACGGCTACTTCAAAGTCTACCAGCTGTTGCCGGCGCTCCCCTTCGGCGCGGGTTTCACCATGGCCCGCCCACCCGAACCCCCATCGGCGGCGTCGGGCGCACCGGTCCCGTCTGGATCAGCGGTGCCGCTGGATAGCGTGTTGTACTCCCGCAACTGCGGAGTGACCGCGGTGGTGGCCGGTCGCACGGCTATCCCAACGACCTTCGGGCAGATTGCTCACCGTGCCGCGGGCACGTACGCGGATCGCATGCAGGACAAAGCCGCCGCGTTCGACGATGACGATGCGCGCTGCTTTCTGGGAGGCGACGATCGGCTGTCGCCAACAGGCGTGTTTCGTGCCAACGATGGCGCGGGATATTGGATGCCCCGGACATCGGGGAGCGTTCCGGCCACGGTGGCGGCGCGCGCCGACGGTGCCTACCTCTGGCCCTTGAGCCCGGCGCTCAACCCCAACTTCCGCGGCGTGATCTTCGTTGAGGGGAAAGTGGCGGTGAGTGGGACGGTGCGCGGGCGGCTCACGTTGGCTTCGCGAAACACCATGGTGATCGTCCATAATCTGATTCAGGCGACGAGTCCGAGTGTGACCACGGGCGCCTGCCGTGCTACCGATGATGCCGTCGGGCTCATTGGTGGTGGCTACGTGATGTACGCCGACAACACCCTGACGTCACCGCAGTCGCGACGCACCACAGCCAACGGCGGGGACTGGATGTGGCCCCGCAAGGACTTTGACCCCGCAGACAACCGTCCGGATTTAGCGGTTCATGCGGCCCTGATGGGATTGCAGTCGGTGGCGGCTGAGAACTCGGCGCTCCCACCAGGTGGGCTTACCCCGAATCGATACGTCAATCGGGGGACGCTGCGCGTGATCGGTGGCATCGTCCAGAATCGCACGGGACAGTCGGGCACCTTCAGCGGCAACAACTTGCATGGGTTTATGGGAGACCGTTCCTTCAACCGATGCATGCTGCTGTACCCGCCGCCCTACTTTCCCACCACCGGGCACTGGGCACGCAGCCAGTACTACGAAGTCAACCCGCTGAATTTCTCGCCCGCGAGTTGGTTTGCCGGTCGGTAAGCCCGTTCGCCGTGTGCGTACCGCGGTGGTGACGTGTGGTGTGCCGTCAGGCAGCGCGTCCCACCATGGGAACCACCATGGTGACGAGTGCCATGGCCAGCAGGACGAGCGTTGAGCCAAGGGCCCACTTCATCGTGAAGCGCTGGTGATCATCGAAGTCGACCCCCGCCAGTCCAACGAGCAGAAAGGTGGAGGGAACCAGCGGGCTGAGTAAATGCACCGGCTGCCCAACCAGAGAGGCGCGCGCCATTTCCGCTGCAGAAATGCCGTACGCCTCGCCCGCTTTGGCAAGAATCGGGAGCACCCCGAAATAGAACGCGTCGTTGGAAATGAGAAATGTGAAGGGGACACTGAGCACGCCGGTGGCAACGGCGAGGTATGGTCCGAGCGCATCCGGGACCAATTGAATCACGCTGTTGGCCATCGCATCAACCATCTTGGTTCCCGACAGAATGCCGGTAAAGATGCCGGCTGCGAAAATGAGTCCGACCACGGACATCACATTGCCTGCGTGGCGGGCCAGCAACGCTTTCTGTTGCTCAATGCCGGGATAGTTCAGCAGCAGCGCGATGGCGAATCCGATCATGAACAACACGGGAAGCGGGAGCACGCCCAGCATGAGCGCCACCAGTAAGGTGGCGGTGAGGAGGGCATTGAGACGCAGTCGATCGGGCCGCCGGTGTGCCGTGTCGTCACGGTATTGCGGGTTGGCTTGTTCCTCATTGAGTACGGCCCGGTGCGCTGCGCCGGGATCCATCGTGTGCCCCGCCTCCAACAAGCGCTGCCGCTCATGGAGCCCAAGCCGGTAGGCCACAAACAGCACCCAAACGACACCACCCACCATCGCGGGGATGAGGGGAAGAAACACGGTGCTCACGTCAATGGAGAGGGCACTGGCCGCGCGCGCCGTTGGGCCGCCCCACGGGAGAATGTTCATCACCCCACCGGCGAGCATGGTCACACAGGCCAGGATGAGCGGTCGGAGGCCAAGCGCCCGGTACAGCGGCAACATGGCCGCGATGGTGATCATGTACGTGGTTGACCCATCGCCATCGAGCGACACCAGCAAGGCCAACGCCGCCGTCCCAACCACGATCTTCACCGGATCGCCCTGCACCAGCGCAATGAGACGCTGGACAAATGGCTCGAACAACCCGGCATCAATCATTACGGCGAAGTACAGAATGGCGAACATCAGCATCACGCCCGTTGGGGCCAGCTTCGCAATGCCGCTCACCATCATGTCGCCCAACGAGGCCGTAAATCCGCCGGCGATCCCGAAGGCAATTGGCACGAGAATCAGCGCCGTCAGCGGGGACAGCCGCTTCGTCATGATGAGCGTCATGAAGATGCACACCATGGCATACGCGAGGAGAGTGAGCATCGCGCGCGTTACGGACGTGCCGGAGCCAACGGAAGCACGATATGCGATGGATAGCGCAGATTATGCTGGATCGTGATATCGGTGGTCACCATCCGGCGATTCCTCCCCAACGGCTCCCCCGTGTTGGGATTCACATCGAAGCGCGGAAAGTTGCTGCTGGAAATATCCACGCGGATACGATGCCCCTTTTTGAAGACGTTGGCGGTGGGGAATGGGGTAATGGTGAACTCGTAGACCGTGCGTGGCGTGAGGAGCACCGCATGGTCGCGCGTGGCCCGGTACCGGCCGCGTACGATGGCATCGGTGAGGTTCATGTCAAAACCACCCGGCCAGTCACTGCTGGAGGGATACACGTCCACCAGCTTCGCGGTGAAGTCGGCATCTACGGTGGTGGCGGACGCAAAGAGTGTCACCGTGATGGGGCCAATGACGGTCACATCTTCGGTGAGGGGTTCGGTCTGAAACACGACCACATCGGGGCGCGATCGCAGCGGCAGCCACGGCGCCTGTGAGGGGGGAAAGCGCGGATCTTCACGCTGGTTGAACGCGCCATCTTTCAACCGGGCCGATGCGCCACCGCCGATCGTGGGCACGGGATGACGCGGATCAAAGGTGTACGTGGTGGACGCGGTGGCGGTCGTGCGCGCCGGCTTCCGTGGCGACAACGACCCGTCGCCGTGAAAGTAGTACGGGACCAGCTTGGTGCCGGTGAGCGGCCACGTGGTGGCGTTCCGCCAGTAGCCCCCGTGCATCAAGCGCCCGTTCTTGTCTTTGCGCCCGTCGCCGGTGCCCATGACAAAGAGTCGTACCGGCGCCATCGCCTCGGCTGCGCCCGGTGATCCCTTGAGATGGGTATCAAACCACCGCACGTGAAAATCGGTGAGGAAGTCCGGGATGGCGGCACTGTCGCCGAAGGCCACATCACCGGCGTACGGCAGATTGTTGCCCCCATGCTTCCACGGGCCCACCAGCAGGTATTGCGGCGATGTTTTGAGACGACGGAGCTCCGTGAAGTTCTTCACGGTGCCGGCCAGAAAAATGTCGTACCAGCCGCCCACCTGCAGCATGGGAATGTCAGCCGTCTGTGGATAGTGCTCGTCCCACGCCAGCATGGGATCCTTCCAGAAGGCGTCGTAATCGGCGTGTTCAAAGAAGTCGAAGTACCAGCCTTCGTATTGCGCATTCACCGAGAGCGGGTTGAGCCCACGGCGCATCGGCTGCACGCGGTACCAGTCTTCGGCTTTCTCCCGGGTGAGCAGCGCTTTCACGTCGTCGGTGCGCGCATCGGCCAGCAGTTGCGACCACGCCCACGTGAGCTGCCGACCCATTTCATACGTGCCGCGATAGCGCACGCCATGATCCCATCCATTCGCCATCCCGCCCATGTTGAGCACCAGCGATTTGAGCGACGGCGGATTGTATTGCGCGGCACCGGCTTCCATGTGCGCGGCAAACGAGGTGCCCCACATGCCGACTTTGCCGTTGCTGTAGGGTTGCTTCGCCAGCCACTCGATCACGTCGTACCCATCGGTTGCGTCGATGGGTTGCACCTTGGAGAAGGTCCCCTCGGACTTGTATCGCCCACGCGTATCCTGCAACGCCACCACGTATCCCCGTTCGGCGAAAAACACCGCCAGATCGGCCAGCGATGTTTTGTTGTAGGGGGTGCGGTTGAGCAGCACCGGGAACCGGTCCGCCACGGGGACGCCATTGCGCGCCGGGCGATAAAGGTCGGTGGCCATCCGCTTCCCGTCGCGCGTGGGGATGAGGAGGTCGGTGGAGACCTTGATGGCGTCAAACTGCTTGGGCGACGACACCCAGCCCGGGGGGGGCATCCGGGAGGGATCGGGCGTGGTGGCGACCTGAGCGGCGAGCGGGGCGCCCCACAGAACGACCGCGACGGTGCAGCGGAATAAGGATCGCATGCGCTAATCTGGGGCCGCCGCCCTGTGACGGATACCCCTGCGGACGGCTGGGACATATCGTATGTTTTGCGCGACCATCCGCTGCCCATGGGCGTTGTCCGCCATGGCAGGTGACGTGCCCCCCCGACTCCCCGAGAGGAACCGCCATGACGCCGTTCACGCCCTCTGCTGTCTCCCGTCGCCAGTGGCTCAGATCGTCTGGGCTGGTTGCTGGTGGGGCCATCGCCACGGGCTCGCTCACTCCCTCCCTCGCGCAGGCGATGGAGTCCGACGTCCCGCATGTGGAGCACGGACAAACCACCGCGGTGGGCTTTGCCGCACATGAGCGGATGATTGAGGCCATGCGTCGGGCCGACGGCCCGATTCGGCTGGCGTCAAACGAAAATCCCTATGGGATGGCGCCGAGTGCCCGCAAAGCCATCGAGGAGGGCTGGAAGCAGCATGCGTGGTATGGTGCGCCGGGGATCACCACGCTCAAAAAGGTCTACGCGCAGTCGGTGGGGGTCCCGGAAGACCACATCATGATCGTGGCGGGCTCAAGCGAGCTGCTGAGCATTGTGAATCTCGCCTACGGGATGAAGGGTGAAGTGCTCACGCCGTGGCCCACGTACGAAGGATTGCCGCGCTACGCCGAGTCGCTGGGTATCAAGGTACACAAAGTGCCGCTCACGCCCGACTTCTCGCACGATTTGCAGACGATGGATAAGCGGCTGACACAAGCCGTCGATCTCGTGTTTGTGTGTAACCCGAATAACCCCACGGCGAACCTCACGGAAAACCGCGCGCTGCGCAGCTTCGTCTCCAACGCGTCGCGTCGCGCCATGGTGCTGGTGGACGAAGCCTATCACGACTTTGTGAGCGATCCGTCGTACTCGTCGTGCATTGACATGGTAAAGGCCGGCGAGAATGTGATTATCTCGCGCACCGGTTCGAAGATTCACGGCCTCGCGGCGTTGCGTACGGCCTTTGTGATTGCGCGTCCCGATATCATTGCGCGCCTGCAGCCGCTGAGCACCAGCGCCCCCGGGGCATTTGGGGCACTCGGCGCTGTGGCCTCCATTCAGGACACGGCCTATCAGGCCATGTGCAAACAGCGCAACATCGAAGGGCGCGACATCATGAAGGCGGCCATCACGAAGCTGGGGCGCAAGATGACCGAGTCGCAAACCAACTTTGTGTTCTTCCACACCGGCATGCCCGTGGAGCAGGTGCAGAAAGCGATGCTCGCCAAGGGATTCATGATTGGGCGCGCGTTCCCGCCGTACAACGATTGGGCGCGCATTTCCATCGGCACGCCTGATGAAATGCGGGCCGTCGCGGCCGCGCTCCCCGACGTGATTGGTGGGGCGCCGAAATCCCTGGGTGGTTCCGGGGCGTAAGCCCCCGGCACCGCGCACCAGCGGTGCATCGGCAGCGCCACGGCCACGAGCGTGCGGACCACCTGTTGCAGGTGGTCCGCACTGCTGTTGCTCAGTCGCAGCGTATTGGCGCTGTCGCGTGGGCGCCCCATCTCCCCGTTCCCCTGAGTAACGGCAGAGCTCGGTAGGCGCCCGTTTCCCTCTGTACGGCAGAGTTCGGTAGGTACCCGCGCCCACCGGTGGCACTCGAATTGCTGAGCTTGCTTGCAGACGATCGCTGGCACGCCCCGCTCGCTCGTCGTGTCCCCTCTCTGTCTCCCGTCCATGCGACTCACGTCTTTCGCTTCGCTGGCTGCGCTGGCGTCTCTCGCGCTGCTGCCGTCGGTCTCAAGCGCCCAGTGTGCCACCACCACCGGCAACATCGTGGCAAACTGCAGCTTCGAAAGCCCAACGTTGCCATCGCAACCCGGCAACTATCCCTACTACCCAAACGCCCCGTTTACTGGATGGACCGCCAACCCCACGGATAACGTGGAGCGGTGGGTTGGACCATACGAGGGGATTTCGTCGAAGGACGGCAGTGCGCACATCGAACTCAATGTCAACGCACCCACCAGCCTGTGGCAGCACCTGAGTACCGTGACCGGCGCAACCTATGACCTGTCCTTTTTCGGTCTGCATCGCCCGGGCGGCGGGAACAGCTTCAGTCTGATTGAGGTCTTCATCAACGACACGTTCCTGTTCACCACCGGTCAGTTCGGCAACACGCTCAGCAGCCCGTCAAAAACCTGGTTCAATTTCAACGCGACCTTTGTGGCAGCCGGTACCCAGACCAAACTGGAGTTCCGGGGCAAGAACAATCCCGGGCCCACCAGCTACGGAAACCACCTCGATGACGTCAGCGTGGTGCGCCGCGCGGTCCCGGAGCCCGGCACCCTGGCGCTCCTGGCTACCGGGTTCGTTGGCCTGCTGGGTGTCGCACGTCGCCGTGGGGACGCCCGTTAGGCGGAGGTCTCCGCGACGGCCAGCATGGTGGCAACGGGGCTGAACCGTCGAACGTGGTCGAGGTTGAGCCAGGAGGTGAGCTCCTCCACTTCGCGTGGGTGGGAGAAGAGATAGCCTTGGCCCAACATGCACCCCATCGAATGGAGCACCTTGCGTTGGGATTCCAGCTCGACCCCCTCGGCGACCGTCTGCAAGCCGAGCGTCTGCCCCAGGGCCACGATGGTGCGGGCGAGGGCGGTGTCGGAGGCGCCGTGCTGGACCCCTTCCACAAACGCGCGATCGATTTTGAGCACATCGACGGGGAACTTCTGGAGATAGCTCAGGCTCGAGTATCCCGTGCCGAAATCGTCGATGGCCAGCCGCACACCGAGCGACTTGAGCGCGTGCAATGTGGTGAGGGAGCGCTCGGTGTTCCGCATGATCACGGATTCCGTAATCTCAATGGTCAGGCTCTCCGGCGGGGCACCGGTGCCCACCAGAATTTCCTTCACGCGCTCCACGAAGTTCGGTTCGGCCATTTGGCGGCCGGAGATGTTCACCCCGATGGTGGGCAGGGTGCCGGGAGGCCGATGTTCCAGGCACCACGTGGTGCGCCAATCCACCAGCTGACGGCAGGCCTGCTCGAGAATCCACCAGCCAAGGGGTACAATGGTACCGGTCTGTTCGGCCAGCGGAACGAACACGGAGGGTGAAATAGCGCCACGCGATGGATGCTGCCAGCGTAGCAGCGCCTCCATGCTGCTGATGTCGCCGCTGTCCAACTTCACGATGGGCTGATACACCAGCCGCAAGCCGGCCGCCGTGGGATCATCGATGGCGCCACGTAAGTCGGACTCGAGCTGCAGCCGTTGCACAATGGCCTGATGCATGGCGGGCTCGAAGACGGCATGCCGCGCCTTTCCGGCCTCCTTCGCTTCATACATCGCCACATCCGCATTGCGCAGCAGCGTGTCCACTTCATCGCCAGGTTCCGCGAACGCGACGCCCACGCTGGCAGAGATCGAGACCAGACGCCCCTCGAGCATCATGGGGCGACGCAGCGCCACCTTAATACGATTCACAATGGCCAGTGCTTCGCTGTGGCTCGCCACGCGTTCCAGCAGTACGGCAAATTCGTCGCCACCGAAGCGCGCGACGGTGTCACAGGCGCGCGTTTCCGCGATCAGCCGCTCACTCACCGTACGGAGCACCTGATCGCCCGCATCATGACCCAGCGTATCGTTAATACCCTTGAAGTCATCAAGGTCGAGAAACAGCACCGCGACCCCGGTTTGCCGGTCGCGACCAACCAGTGCCAGCGAATGCTCAACGCGATCACGGAACCGTGCGCGGTTCGCCAAGGTGGTCAGTGAGTCGTGATAGGCCTCATGCAGGAGCTTGCTTTCCAGCGCCTTGTACTCGGTGATATCACGAAACACCGTCTGCGTGGCAGCGGTCTGTTCGTACACAATGCGCGCCGACGCGGCGTCCACTTCGCGCACCGACCCATCGATGCGCGCGAGGCGGTATTGGATGCGCGACGACTCGGCGTTTCCTCGCTGCTGCAACAGCACATGGTCATCGGCGTGCACGAAGTCCGAGGCCCGTCGGCCAATGAGTTCCTCCGGGCTTGAGGCGCCAATGAGCGTGGCCCCGGCGGCGTTCACGTACACCAACGTGTCCTGCCGATGCACCGCAATCGCTTCCGGCGAGGCCTCCACCAGGGCCCGATACCGGCCTTCGCTTTCCGCGAGCGCCTCATGTTGCACATCGAGCGCCGCTCGCTGTGCCACGGCCACGGCCAACGCCGCCTGTAGCGCGGCGTAGCGGGCGCTGGCGACGAACGCCGCGACAGCGGCTACGACGGCGCCTAGGATCATCGTGACGGCCGACCACGGCCCGAACGCCGCCCCACCCCGTGGTTCCGGCGCGAGCGCGTCGTAGACCACGCACAGCAACACCACCGCCAGGAACGCGACGGCGGCGGCTCGCAACGGGGCTATCGGCGTGACGACAGAGGCCCGCACAGGGGCGCTGGCAGTACTCGATGTTTGCATTGGACGGATTGGGCTCGGCAAAAGGGCACCTCTCCGGCAGAGTATCGACCGGCTTCGGCGTCTACTTAACCCCCCATTCCGGCACCGCCGCCCACCCACGGCGGCGCGTGCCCATGCAGCCCCCTCCTATCGATACCGCTCCATCAGCTGCTGTAAGGCCGCATTGCCCGGGCAGAGCTCGGCAAAGGGGACCTCAGCCAGCGGCTGTGCGACGGTTCGGGCCATCGCATGCATATCCTGTCCGCTTTCATCGATGAACAGCAGTCCCGTGGCGACCTCGTGACGAAGCTGGCAGGCCCGCACGTGGGCGTACGCTTGCTCACGGTTGGTTGGATCATAGCCGTCGGCGGTCTTGCGGAAGCGTACCGTGCTGCCGTCGTGCATGGCCACCACCGACAGCTCCTCCTCGGTGTCCGGCGCCGTGATCTCCCGGCGCAGGGGCACGAAATCCGCAGCCGCGATTTCCACCTCGTGCTCGCGCGTGAACTTATAGCTCTTGGTGGAGCCTTCGTGGTCGTTGAAGGTGACACAGGGCGAGATCACATCAATCAGGGCGAGTCCGTTGTGCGAGAGCCCCGCTTTGAGAATGGGTACCAGCTGCGCCTTGTCGCCGGAGAAGCTTCGCGCCACAAAGGTGGCCCCCAGCGTAAGCGCCAGCAACACGGGATCGATGGGCTGCTGGATGTTGGCTTCGCCCTTCTTCGAGGTGGAGCCGACATCCGCCGAGGCCGAAAACTGCCCCTTGGTGAGTCCGTACACGCCGTTGTTGTCGATCACGTACAGCATGCGCACGTTGCGCCGGATGGCGTGCGACAGCTGCCCCAAGCCAATGCTGAGCGAGTCCCCGTCGCCGGAGATGCCGATGTAGGTGAGGTCGCGGTTGGCGGCACTGGCCCCCGACGTGACCGAGGGCATGCGCCCGTGCACGCTATTGAAGCCGTGCGACTGCTTCATGAAATACGCCGTGGTTTTGGACGAACAGCCAATGCCACTCATCTTGGCGGCGCGATGCGGCGGGAGCGACAGTTCCCAGAACGACTGCACGAGCGCTGCGGTGACCGAATCGTGTCCACAGCCGGCGCACAGCGTGGACATGGCGCCTTCGTAGTCGCGGATGGTGAAGCCCAGCGCGTTGCGCTGCAGCCCCGGATGTCGTACCGGCGGTTTGGCAATGGACGTCATGCGGACACCCCGGCAAAATGGTTTGCAATGGCAGAGACGACGACGTGAGCGGTGAGCGGCATGCCGCCGTAGTCGAGTACCGGCGTCATGTGGTCGCGAGGCACACCGGTTTCAATGGCCAGCAGCGAACGCAGCTGCGCGTCGCGGTTTTGCTCTACCACGAACACCGCGTCGTGGGCGTCGATGAACTCACGGACGCTCTGGTTAAACGGGAACGCCTTGATTCGCATGTAATCGGCCACGATGCCTTGCTCGCGCAAGCGGTCGATGGCTTCCAGGACGGCGGCGTGGCAGCTCCCCAGCGACACAATCCCCACGTGCGCATAGGGCTGCCTGTGGAACTCCGGCGCCGGCACCACCGTCGCGGCGGTGGCAAACTTGCGCGTGAGTCGATCGACCACCTCTTGATAGGCGTCGGAGTCTTCGGTGTAGGCGCCATGCTTGTCGTGCCCCGAGCCGCGCACGAAGTATGCCCCGTTGGGATGCACGCCGGGGAGTGTGCGCGCCGCGATGCCGTCGCCGTCTACATCGAGGTAGCGCGAGAACTTCTTCACCTGTTCCAGTGCGGCGGCATCGAGCACCTTGCCGCGATCGGGCAGATAGCCGTCATCCCACACCAGTCGCTTGCACATCCAATCGTTCATCCCGATATCAAGGTCGCTCGCCACAAAGACGGGCGTCTGGAACCGTTCGGCCAGGTCAAACGCCGTAGCGCCTACGTAAAAGCACTCTTCGGGACTGCAGGGGAACAACACGATGTGTTTGGTATCCCCATGCGACGCATAGGCCAGCGAAAGCAGGTCGCATTGCTGCGTGCGGGTTGGCATGCCGGTGGCCGGGCCGGTACGCTGCACATCATAGAAGACGGCGGGAATTTCCGTATAGTACGCGAGGCCGATGAACTCCTGCATGAGTGAGATGCCGGGGCCCGATGTATTGGTGAAGGCCCTCGCCCCCGCCCAACCGGCACCGATGACGATACCAGCGGCGGCCAGTTCGTCTTCGGCTTGAATGATGCAGTACTTATGCAACCCGGTATCCGGATCAACCCGGAACCGCTCGCAGAAGCTGCGAAACGCTTCCATGAGCGAGGTGGATGGCGTGATGGGATACCAGGCACCGACCGTGGCGCCGGCATATACCGCGCCCAGCCCGGCGGCGGTGTTGCCATCAATGAGAATGGAGTCGCCCGTGGCGTCCATCGTTTCCAGATGGAAGGGAAGGGGACAGGTGAAATGCGCTTTCGCGTAGTCGTAGCCGAGGCGGATGGCGGTGTTGTTGGCCTCGAGCAGCTTCTTCTTTTTGGAGAACTTTTCAACCAGCATCTGCCCGACGATGTCCATATCAATTTCAAGCAGCGCTGCGAGGGCACCGGCGTAGACGATGTTGCGCAACAAGGTGCGGTCGCGATCGCCAACGAAGGTGTCCACGCACATCTGGCCGAAGGGAATCCCGATGATGGTGATGCCCTCACGTTCCAGCTCTTTCTCCAGCGGCCACGAGGAGTCGTACACCAGATATCCACCCGGTCGTACGGTGGCAACGTCTTTGGCGTAGGTGGCCGGGTTGAGTGCTACCACCAGATCCACATACTGCGGACGTGCGGTGTACCCGTCTTTGCTTACCCGTACCTCGTAGAAGGTGGGGAGCCCTTGAATGTTCGACGGAAAGATGTTTTTGCCGGTGACCGGGATGCCCATGCGGAAGATGGCCTGCATCAGCAAGCTGTTTGCGCTGGCCGAGCCGGTGCCGTTGACGGTCGCCATTTTGAAGGCGAAGTCGTTGATGCCGCTCATACGTTCACCGGAACGACGGTGCCCGATGCGCTGAAGGCATAGGGCAACACGAGGGAGAATTTCTGCATGTCCCACGCTGCGGTGGGGCAACGTTCAGCGCAGAGCCCGCAATGCAGGCAGATGTCTTCGTCTTTCACCATGATGCGCTGTGTCTGCGGCAGCGCTTCGGACACGTACAGGTCCTGCGTGAGATTCTCTGCAGGCGCCTTGAGGCGTGTGCGGAGTTCCGCTTCCGTGTCGGCCACGGGGGCAATGGTGAGACAGTTCACCGGGCACACGTCGATACAGGCGTCGCACTCGATGCACAGCTTCGCGGTAAAGTGGGTTTCGATATCGCAGTTGAGACACCGCTGCACTTCGGTGGCGGTTTGCTCGGGGGTGTATCCGAGTTCAACCTCTTCGCTCACGCTGGCAAATCGCTTCACGAGTTCGGCGTGCGACATCTGCGCGCGCGGCGATGGATTGAACTCGTTGCTGTACATCCACGCGTGCATCCCCATCTTGGTGCTGCTCAGGTGCATGCCTTGGGCGGGACGGTTGGTGACGTCTTCGCCGAGGCAGTGCTTGTGGATGGAGATGGCGGCCTGATGCCCATGTTCCACGGCCCAGATAATGTTCTGCGGTCCCCACGCGGCGTCGCCGCCAAAGAACACGTCGGGGCGTGACGACTGGAACGAGGCTTTGTTGACCACCGGCATGTCCCACTGGTCGAACGTGATCCCGATGTCGCGCTCAATCCACGGGAAGGCGTTGTCCTGACCGATGGCGAGGATCACCGTATCGCAGGGCATGATGACGGTATCAATAACGCTGCTGGTTTGCCGTCCGTTTACCTCGCTCCACGCCAGCCGCTCGAACTCCATACCAACGAGTTTGCCATCTTCAATCACGAAGCGCTTGGGCGCGTGATTTTCAATGATGTGAATGCCTTCTTCTTCCGCGTCTTCCAGTTCCCACGTCGACGCTTTGAAGAACTGGCGGCTGCGGCGTGCGATGACATGGGTATTGGTGCCGCCCAGCCGTCGCGAGGTGCGACAGCAATCCATGGCGGTATTGCCCACGCCAATGATGAGGACGTTCTCGCCGACGGACTCGATGTGTCCGAAGTGTACGGAGCTGAGCCACTCGATACCGATGTGGATCTGGTCGCGTGCGGCGGGATCCCATCGTCCCGGAATATCGAGTTCTTTCCCTTTGGGAGCACCGCTTCCCACGAACACGGCGTCGTACTGTTCATCGAGCAGAGCACGCAGGCTGGCCACGGGGGTGTTGTACCGCACCTCCGCGCCCATGTCGATGATGCACTGTGTCTCTTCGTTGAGCACCTGCTCCGGGAGGCGGAACGACGGGATGTTGACGCGCATGAGTCCGCCTGCTTGCGCATTCTTCTCGTAAATCACCACCTCGTAGCCGAGTGGCAGGAGGTCGTTGGCCACGGTGAGCGACGAGGGACCGGCGCCAATGAGGGCGACGCGTTTGCCGTTCCGATTGGTGACTGGCTTGGGGAGATAGGCGCCGATGTCGTCGCGCAAATCGGCGGCCACGCGCTTGAGGCGGCAGATGGCAACGGGCTTGCCGTCCACGCGCCCGCGCCGACATGCTGGCTCGCAGGGGCGATCGCAGGTCCTCCCCAGAATGCCGGGAAACACGTTGGACTCGCGGTTGAGCAGATAGGACTCGGTGTACCGTCCCTGGGCAATGAGCCGGAGGTACTCCGGGACATTGGTGTGTGCGGGACAGGCCCACTGGCAGTCTACCACTTTGTGGTAGTGGTCGGGCGTACTGACATCCGTGTGCAAAGACATGGGGCGTCGCCTCGTTGCAAGTCTGTGCCGGGACGGAGGAAGCCTCCGGCTCGGCGAACGAACTTTGAACGTCGTATGCAGAGTATGCGCCACGGGGAACGGGTGCGCCATGGCGCCGCGGCAAGCTGGCCGCACACGGATGGTAAGCAGAGGGAAATACTCTGCTTTCTCCGGGGCTGCGGCTTGGCTGGGTTCGGTGCGCCGACAGGGCGCGCTGTCGGTGGCGGTCGGCGCCACGCTCCCCCCGTCATCCTGGCCTCGCGCGGGTTGTGTAGGCCCGGTTCCGACTACAGGAGGGGTATGGCGCCATAAGGAGCGGATGAGCGCGATGCAGTGTTTTTCGTAAACTGCCGGCACGCCACGGCGTTGGTCGCGCCACGAGGGGGAACGGAAACAGACAGAAACAGATGGAAACAGACGGTTCCTGCTTGAACGGATAACAACGGATAGCAACGGAGAAGAACGGATCTGCTCCGTGGCGGCGACGACGATCCTTGCGGGGCTGCGCGATTTATTTTCCTGATTGAACTGCCGGCACGCCACGGCGTTGGTCGCGCAACGGAGCAGATCCGGTGTTATCCGTTCTTCTCCGCTCGTATCCGTGTCAGGCGGGAACCGTGTGTTTCCGTTTTCTATCCCTGCGCATTGGAATCACGCGCGCGCGTTGTGCGGATGTGGAACAACGGAAACAGATGGAAACAGACGGTTCCTGCTTGAACGGATAACAACGGATAGCAACGGAGAAGAACGGATCTGCTCCGTGGCAGCGACGACGATCCTTGCGGGGCTGCGCGATTTATTCTCTTTATTGAACTGCCGGCACGCCACCGCGCTGGTCGCGCAACGAGGCGGATCGGTTGTTATCTGTTTCTCTCCGCTCGTATCCGTGTCAGGCGGGAACCGTGTGTTTCCGTTTTCTATCCCTGCGCTGTGGATTCACACGCGCGCGTTGTGCGGATGGGAAACAACGGAAACAGACGGAAACAGATGGAAACAGACGGTTCCTGCTTGAACGGATACGAACAGATAGAAACGGCTGCGAACGGATCTGCTCCGTGGCGGCGACGATGATCCTTGCGGGGCTGCGCGATTTATTTTCTTTATTGAACTGCCGGCACGCCACGGCGTTGGTCGCGCAACGGAGCAGATCCGTTGTTATCCGTTCTTCTCCGCTCGTATCCGTGTCAGGCAGGAACCGTCTGTTTCCGTTTTCTATCCCTGCGCCTGTGATTCACGCGCGCATTTGTGCTTATGCCGTCTTTTGTGCTGCCAGCCACGAGACGTAGCTGGCGATCCCCGTGGCCACGTCGGCAAATACGTGATTGCAGCCGGTGCGGCGCAGCTCCGTGAGATCGGCCTGCGTGAAGCACTGATACTTGCCCCTGAGCGCATCGGGGAACGGGATGTATTCCAGCAAACCGAGCGCCACCAACTGGTTGATGGGCAGCACTGCTTCACCGCGGAGGGCACGCACCGCGTTCACCGTGGCGACCGCCACGTCGTTGAACGGCTGCGCGCGACCGGTGCCCAGGTTGAAAATGCCGCTCTGGTCGGGATGCTCGAGGAACCAGAGGTTCACGGCCACCACGTCGTTCACGAACACGAAGTCACGCGACTGCTCGCCCGGCGCATAGCCGCCGTACTCGCCGAACAGACGTACCGTGCCGGTATCGCGGAATTGCATAAAGTGGTGGAACGCTACCGAAGCCATGCGGGCTTTGTGCTGCTCGCGCGGCCCGTACACATTGAAATACCGGAAGCCCACCACCTGGGAGCGCGCCGATGGGAGCATGCGGCGTACGATGTTGTCAAAGAGCAGCTTGGAATAGCCGTACACATTGAGGGGCTGCTCAAACTCGGGCACCTCGCGGAACGCGGCGCTGCCGCCGTACGTGGCCGCCGAAGACGCGTACAGCAGGCGCGTGCCCTGTGCCTGACAGGCGTCGAGCAGGTCCTTCGACTGCCGAAAGTTATTGTCGAGCATGAAGCGACCGTTGTGCTCCATGGTATCGGAGCAGGCGCCTTGATGGAGCACGGCATCGATGTGGCCGAAGTCCCCGCGCACGAACCGGGGGTAGAACTCCGTTTTGTCGAAGTAGTCGCTGATGGCGGCACCGGCGAGGTTCCGGTACTTCTGCCCATCGGTGAGGTCGTCCACCGCGATCACGTCGTCAATGCCGATCGCGTTCAGTCCGTGCACAAGGTTGCTGCCGACCATGCCGGCAGCGCCGGTAACGACCACTTTCATCGGGGACTTCGTCCTTCACGGAATGGAGTCGGACAGCAGCAGCGGGGTTGGGAAGTATGGATGAACAGGGCACAGGGCACCACCGGCTGTTCTCCCTGCTCTGCTTTGCAGCGCAAAGTACTTGACAGTAGTTGCTAATACGCCAATACTTCGGAGATGGCTACCCGCCGGCTCGACCCGCCCACGCTCCATGACCGAGCCGTTCAGGATCTGTCGTACATTCGGCGCACCATGGAGGGGGCGGCGGCGTTTACCGATGTCCCCGGTTGGGGGCTGGTGGGCGTTGGCGTGACGGCACTGGTGGCTGCTCCCGTGGCGTACCGCCAAGCTGCCCCGGAACGCTGGCTCTTGGTGTGGATGGTCGCCGCCGTGGTGGGCGCCTCGCTTGGTGGCGCCACCATGCTCGCGAAAATGCGTCGACGGGTGGGCCACGGCGGTTCGCTCCGGCTCAGTGTGCCGGCCCGGAAGTTCCTGTTCGGGTTTTGGCCCGCCATGCTGGTCGGTGCCGTGCTGACGGTGGCACTGATCGATCCGTATACCCCAGGCATCCCCCCGCATCTCCTCGCGCGGGTGTTTCCGGGGCTCTGGCTGCTGCTCTATGGTCTGGGCGTGACCACGGCGGGGATCTTCTCCATCCGCGCTGTACCGCTCATGGGGTTTGGATTCCTGATGCTCGGCATCGTGGCCCTCTTTATGCCCACGCTCAATGGCGATCTCATGATGGCCCTTGGATTCGGCGTGTGGCAGGTGGTGTGTGGCTTTCGAATTGCACAGCGTCATGGGGGATAGTCGCGATGGGAGTGCCGCACGGGCGGTGGCGCGTGTACCGGTTGTACCGGCTGAAGCGGGCGCACCGGGCGCACCGTTGAAAGCCGTGGCGGGTGACACGGCAACGCCGATGGCCTTGGATCGTCTCATTCATGAGCGGGTCCGTCTGGCCATCGTGAGTGCCCTCGCCGTACACGAGTCCCTCACCTTCACGGAACTCAAGGCATTGCTCGACACGTCCGATGGCAACGTCTCCGTGCATGCGCGGAAGCTGGAAGCAGCCAGCTACATCACCTGCACGAAAGGGTTTGACGGGCGCATTCCGCGCACCGAGTATCGACTCGCGGCCGCCGGCCGGACGGCGCTCGAACGGTATCTTTCACATATGGAAGCGCTGATTCGGCGCGTAGGAGGCGTGTAATGGGTGTCCCGCAGCATGTGGCCGTGATTATGGATGGCAATGGCCGGTGGGCAACCAGTAAGGGGCGTCCACGATGGATGGGACATGTGCGTGGCGCTCACACGGCGCGCGAGGTGGTGACCTATTGTGCGCAGCACGGTGTCGGCCAACTCACGCTCTATGCCTTCTCCAGCGACAACTGGAAGCGACCGGCCGACGAAGTGGGGTTTCTCTTCGACCTCTTTGCGTCGCATCTGGAACGCCAGATGGACCGGTTTCTCGAACACGGCGTCCGTCTGTCGGTGATCGGGCGACGCGACCGGCTGCCGCACGCGCTCTGTGAGGCCATTGCCGCCACGGAAGCCCGTACCGCCGGCGGCACGCGTCTGCATCTGCGGGTGGCGGTCGACTACTCCAGTCGCGCGGCCATTCATGAAGCGTTCGCGCTGGGGGAAGGCATGGGGAGCACGCGGCCCGGTACCAACATCCTGCCCCCAGTGGATCTGGTGGTGCGCACCGGGGGAGAGCGCCGCTTGTCGGACTTCCTTCTCTGGGAAAGTGCGTACGCCGAACTGGCCTTTCTCGATGTCAATTTTCCCGACCTCTCCATCGCCGATCTGGACGCGGTCTTTGCGGACTACGCCTCACGCGAGCGGCGCTATGGTGCGGTGCCGGTGCAGGTCACCGGGTAGCGTCTTGCCGCTCGCCGCAGCGGCATGCATCAGGCACTTCGGCGAGCATGCGTTTTCAGCGTACGAGCAATACTGCGTTACTTGAATACCACCTTCGCCAGTTGCGCGACATCATCATCGCCAGCGTAGTACGCCCACGCGGCGGAACCTCTGGCTGCCCCAGAGAATCTCAATCCGCGCAGCGTTGGCCACACCGCGGTGAAGGCAAAGGTTCCATCCGGTCGAAACACATCCGACTCCATCGGCTTATCGGCCAGCGTCGTGCGCTGAACCCACAGGCGACCTTCCTGATCGAACTCAAGGTCGCGGAGCGGAGGTTTCGTGGTCACTTCCGGCCAACTGACGCTGCCGCCGGAGGCCTTCAACTTCTGCACCACATCGGAAACGTAGTCCTTCGCACGTTGCCGTTCCCCCGCGGACAGCGGGACCCGCTCTGCCTTACGGCGAATGACGCGTAGGAGCGTCCCTCGGTGGTCGTACCAATGGATCTCGTAACGTCCGCTTGACGCCACGACCAACGCGCCATTGGATGCCTGCGCGAGTAGTGGTCGATCGCCAAATGGGGCGGGGAAGAACCTCATACCGTCACCATCGGGCAACTTGTAACGAAGCACCGCCGCTGGGACCGAGTCCACCTTCACCGAGGGCAACGGAAACGAGCTGATCACCCGACCGTTTGAATCCGCCACAAGCCGCACCATGCTCTGCCCAACGGAGGGAGATTTGGATGGGAACGCAATTTCGTATAGCTTGCCACCGCCAAAACCAAGCCCAGGCGTGAAGTTAGGACTCGAATGACTGAGTGGAGCGGTGAAGAGATACCCCATTTTCCGCTCACGCTGAAGAGGCGCGAAAACCTGGTAACGGCGAAGCGCTGCATCACGCGCCCAGATCCGCCCCTTGGGGTCCCCAAAGATGCAGCAGAGCTGCTCAAACTCTGCCGGTCCGCCGCCCTTCCTGCCAAGACGCCCTTCGAAGAGCCCATCGGCCGTGAACACGTTGATGCCGAAGTCCTGCGGCTCAGCCAAATACAACCGCCCCGCTTCATCGATAACCGGACGGCCTGTCGCCGACAGAATATAGTCCGGGTGTTCCCGAAGAGACCAGACAGTCTGTCCGACCACGCGTTGCGCATCTACTCGCCCAGCAAGCGGTGAGGTGACACTAAACAAAAGGAAGAGCAGGATTTGTCTCATAGCGTATGGTCCAAAAAGTGACGTGAATGATTGAAAGTCTATCGTGAAAGAAACTGTCCTGTCTCGATCAAGTATCCCTTTCTGTCCTTTGTCAGCAGCACGATCTCGTCGAGTGATGTCGCAATAGCCTCGACTCTTGCGTAATGCTCGTACGTTCCCAGATATCGCAATTGAGACGCCGAGTATACGTCAATACTTCGGCTTGCGCGAAGCGCTTTACCAACAAAAAGCACATAGATCGAATCGTTGCGGATTGCAATATCGCGAGCGCCATACCCTGGTGCACGCACGCTCTCAGTTTTCGTGATGGATGGACCAACGGTATCCACCGCGGTGAACACCGTTGCCTCACCAACCTGCTCGATGTAATCGATGGCACGCGGAGTGATCTCCTTTCCATCATATACACTGATTCCGTAGCTGTAGAGGCTCGCGGCAACACATGTCTGGCGGCCGTCCCCGGCCCACACCGCCTCCCGGAGCATCCAACTTGCAGGGTGGTGACGGAAAAACGGCACTTCTATATGCGTCGCAGTGGCCGCGCCATCATCGCGGTATTCGGTGCGGGTCATCACCGTCCCCGAGGGCGCGTTCCCGTACGTCAGCATGATCGAATCCGAAAGCAGACACGCGCCTCGGGTTTGATCGGTTATCTGCTCAATGGACCGCCTCGTCTTAGCGGAAAGGTTCTGCGCGCTATTGTTCGCACCAGCGTCCTTTTGCAGTGCCCGCGGAACACGTCGTTCCTGTTCTTCAACAAGAGAGCCGTCAGGGTTCACCGAGAAGACGCGCGACAGATCACCTTCGGCGACAAGGACACGCGATCCCACCTTGGCGATGAACCTGGGTTGGAACATGCTGAAGGGGGCACGCCGATCGACGCGTATCACATTGGTGCGAACGAACCGAAGGGGGAGCCTTTCGCGTGCGCCTGCTTCATCGGTGGCTGAATCTGCCTTCGGAGGGCTGCATGCAGCCAAGACACACAGCATTCCCCCAATGATGCGGCGGATTGGCAAACGCGAGCCGCCGCCATGCATGCGCCACGTGTCTCGATTGGAATGGCTATTCATGGGACATCTCGAGGAGGTATTTGACCAACGCAGCCTGTTGATCTTTGGTCTTCGGAAACTCTTGCCGAAATACTGGACTTCCCAAGCTATCCACAAGAAGAATGAACGATTGGTGCTTTTTCGGCGTGAGGCGAAGCCGTAGGCGTTGAAGTGGCTTCATACTCTTGACCGAAACATTGAGCCCTCTACTGGCTACGAGTGCACTCAGACGCGACGCAGTAGCCTCGGAACCGATCACCCGAATACCACGTAAAGGCTGAAAGGCTTCTACGTCGAGAGCGTCACTCATGCCCTCAAAACTTGTCGATAGGGAAAGACAACTCTCCGGTGATACGACAAGCAGGAGCGACGCTTTGCCATTGTTTTCGTCCGCCAGCGGTGCAGCAGACAGCACACGTGTGGCAAGCATGCCCCCAACGAAAAGCCCGCCCATCCAAAGAGCGACGAGACTGAGCAAGGACGTTTTTGAGTTTGACATGATGAATGCGTAACTGAAGTAGAGAGCGGCGACACGTGGATACGCCGGCGCTCAGTTATACATGATGGCCCGTTTAGGTCGATGGTACGAGTGCGACGGTGTCACCGGTAAGCCACGAAATGGGTGGACCGTCGCACTCGGTGTCCTCATTCTACGGTTTCGCCCGTCCGCTGGTTTTCGTAGCGATGTGCTTTAGCGGAAAGACACGCTACGTGTTTAGTGGCTATAGTATTGGAAAGTATGCACTGTTTCCATAGTTTTGCACATCGTCTGCACGCCAACGCCGGCGCCAGTCGGAGAGATCTTCCCATTAATGTCGACCACGTGATACTCAATGCAGTTCTTCTTTTCTGAATGACTGCACGGTCTCGGGGTGCCGGACGAACACGACGGCATGGAACCATCTTCGGGGAATATCGGGTCGTCGATGGCGTAGGCTGGCGTTAGCGAAGCCGCGCCGCTGATCGAGAGGGCTACGGCACATGCGATAAAGAGTAATTTCAAGGGACCCTTCCGAGTGAGAGTGAGGGGGATAATTGCCTGCTGACAGTTCATCTGGAGATCGCAGCATTAGCGCTGATCCTGACCGCGCAATTGTGCACGTTGTGTCAAGCGAAGACCGAGCAATGTGGCAAAGCAGCCCTTGGATGCAGCATGATGTCATAACTGAATCGTTCGGTGGTTTTCTGCGTCACAAGAGCACTTTGCTGATACTGTCGGCCACTTAGATCGGCCAGAGACACCACCAGCCTTTTAGTTGCTGTAGTACTTCGTTTGCGTTTCGACCTCCTTGGTCTTGCACTCAAGCTTGACGCCGACACTGCCCCCACGCGGCACAGTGACGGAACCGTCGTAGCCGACCCATTGATAAGCCGTGCATGTATCGGTAGTTCTCTGCCAACACACGTTCGCGGTGCCGCTGCTACAGGTAGGCGTTGATCCGTCTTCAAGCAGGATCGGGTCCTCGTTGGCGTATACTGGCGTGAGCAGCGCGCCACCGCTGAGCGACAGAATTACAGCGCACATAATCGGAAAAGCCTTCATCGTGATCTCTTGTGTTAAGTGGAAGGAGGCCCGTTAGCTCTCCATTAATCCTGATCCAACACTGTTTTGTGCTGGATGGCGAGTTGTCGCGACACGTTACGAAACGGCGCATTCGAACCGCAATCAAGCTGCGTCTGGAAGTCGCTGTTCCCGCTGCGGCATGATGCAGCTCGCAGTGAACACAGATTTTGACCTGGAGGCCCTCGCGCAAGCCTGCACCTGCAAGCGCGAGATAGGCAGGTGATATGCATCCTATGTCGCCTTACGTCCTGAGCTGTATCGCAACCAAGTGGGACCCAAGTGTCAATCGAGATAAGGGATTGACTGATCATGGCGATGATGGGGATGTATTTGCTTCTTGCTGCGTGGATGTTGCGAGCAGTTCGGTGATACGCAATCGAGATAGGAATGCCAATCGGGGTGGGTCGACTTCTCGGCGAGAAGACGGACGCCCACCAACAGCAACACGAGCCTGTTGCGTTCACCATGCAGCCACCAGCCCAAAACGGTGATCATCGTGGCGACTCCCGGTTCCCGTCGCTCGCACAACCTACGGCAGGTGCGTCAGCGCATCGTCAGCGGATGCGCCACTGAGCGTCAGCGCGATGGCGTCTCCGGCGTCTTCAGCGTCAGCGCGATGGCGTCGCCGGCGTCCTCAGAAGCGTGGCGGGTAACAGCGGTGCCTCGACATCGCACCATCGCGGGACCCAACGGCGTGCAGGCGGATCGTGTCGTGGGTGGACGGGCGCGGAAATACCAGCTAGTGGATCGGCGCCATATCGCGACGCCAGCCCGCTGCGGTCATGGGGCGAACCGCACCCCCACCTGCAGCTGAAACGGATCCCCGCCGCGGGGGAGCACACCGGCTGATTCGTTCACGCTGTAGCGGTACCGCTTCGTGGCCGGGTCGAAGCCGATCACTCGCAGCAACGGCACCCGATTCACCACCGGATTCTGCGACGAGATGCCAACCGGCAACAGGTACTGCGCGCCCCACCGTCGGTTCAGGAGGTGGCCAAGATTGAAGAGGTCAACCAGCAGCTCGGCGCGTTGTAGGCGCCCCGAGCGACGCACCGTAAACGTCCGCGCCACGCGGGCATCAATACGGTTGGTCCACGGGGTGGTGAGCGTATTGCGCCCTGCGATCTCGCCGAGATGCGCGGCGATGTAGCGACGGGCCACGTTGTCGGGATGAGCCAGCACACGACGCATCGAGGCCGCGACATCTGCCGGCGTATTCGGGTCGTCCGGATCGAACAGGAACGCGCGGTCGTTACCGTTAGCCTCGTCGCCGTTGATGTCGCCGTCCACCACCAGCGAAAACGGACGCCCGCTCGTGCCCACGTACTGCGCGCTGATGGTCACCCCGAAGGGGGCGCGGAGCTGTACCGTCCCCACAATCCGATGACGGGCGTTCACGTCGGACGCCGCCCACGCCTGACGCAAATCCCGGGGATCATCGAGCACCGGCGTGAAGGTGGTGGCCGTGCGCGCGAGACAGCATCCGAAGGTGGAATTGTCGCGGGCCCGTGACCATGCGTAGCCCAGCGTACCGGACACGCGCTCCGCACGCTCGTACGCGACCTCACCGGTGAAGGCGATCTGCTCGGCGCGCGCCCCCGATTCCAGCGACAGTACGCGGGCGAAGCGTGGATCGCGCGAGGCGTTCCGCACATCGGTGATGCCGGTGGCGGCCGCAATACTGTTCGACGGCACCCACACGGCCCGCCCGCCCTCGGCCGCCAACCGGAACGCCGGCACGTTACGGAGATTGCGATCGACGTAGTGATAGCCATCGTGCAGGCGCGACGCCTGCGCCGCCAGCGTGGTGGTGAGTCCGTTGACCACGCGATGTGACCAGGCCGCGGAGCCCTTGATCGTGCGCGGAGCGCGTACATGGCCGGCCACGTTGACGAACGACGGCGGCAGCGCGGTGCCCGATGGCATACCCGGCACGCTCTGCGGCGCCGCGCGATAGCCGGCGAAGTCGGGCACCGGCGTGGCCGCGTCGCGCAGGTCGATGTCGGCGAGGGTACTGCCGGTATACAGCAGTTGGTTGTGCCCCACGTAGTACGGCAACTGCGCGGCAAACGTACCGGCCCCAACGCGGACCACATCCCGGCCATCGCGCTGCACGCGCCACAGGAGCTGCGTGCGCGGCTGCAGCTGCATCCAATCGTGCGGCGCGCGCGCCGTGCGTACATCGAAGGCCGCATCGACGGCGCGGTTCGCGGCGGGCGCGTCGAGGAACGCGGTGCCATCCCACCGGAGTCCGTTCGTCCAGGTGAGCGACTGCGTGACCTGCCACTCTATTTGCGCGAAGGCGCCCAGTTCGAGCACGCGCTGCCGGGTCACGGGGGCGGTGCCCAACAGCGGCACGGTGCGCGTGAAGCGGTTGGGCTCACGGGCCTCGAGCGCGGCGATAGACGGGAACACGAACAGGCCGCGCTGCGCCTCCGCGATCAGCGTGCGGGTGCCCACGAGTGTGTTGTCGGTACCCACGGTCCACAGCACGGCGCCCCGTTGTACCACGAAGCGATCGGTGAGCGCGAGCTGCCACTCGCGGCTCTGGTCGGGGGCCAGCCGATTGCCGCCGAACTGGACGGTGGAGTTGCCGGTGGTGCCATCGGGCAACAGCGAACGCACCTGCACAAACCCGCGCGGCACCCCCGGGCTCTCTGGCTCGAGCGCGCGGCGCGACCCCCCGACCACCACCTGCAGCTCGTTGAGCGCGTGCCCACCGATCTGCGACGTGAGCGACGCTAGCAGCTGCCCCTCGCGCGACGAAAAGCCTGAGCGCGCCTCACGCAACGCGATCGGCTGGTCCACGCCGCCGCTGAGCGGGTTGGTCCAATCGCTCGCGGTCACGCGGGCCATCGCACGGTGCGCCGGGCTCACTTGCCAGTCCAGGCGCGCGAAGAGCGCCTGCGACACCGGTCGCCGCGAGAGGCGACCGAGTTGCCCGGCGGCGACATCGGTGCCGTAGTGCCGTGCCAGCACGTCGAGCACCCGCGCCAGCGAATCACGCGCGATCCCCGCGGCCACCTGCGCCTGCGGGGTGCTTACGTCGCCCGTAATGAGCGGCTCGCTCGCATCGTGCCGCTCGTACGCGAGCAGGTAGTGCGCCTTATCGCGTACCAGCGGCCCGCTGAACGACAGCGCACTCTGCATGAGCGCGGCCGTTCGCGCAGCGCGCGAGCGCCCCTGATAATCGAACGGCGCCGACATCTGCGCGTTGCGCACGGCCACGAACGCGCGCGCCTCGGCGGTGTTGGTACCTGCGCGCGTGGCGGACGCGATCTGTCCGCCGCCCTGGCGTCCCTGCGTGACGTCGAACAGCGCGGTGTTCACCTCGACCTCGCGGATGGCGTCGAACGGAATACCGGAGGGGCCACCATTCGCCTCGC
>CANHTA010000014.1 GCA_947463135.1 Gemmatimonadota bacterium | reverse complement strand
GACCAGCGACGGTATGGTGCACCCCGTGCGGGCCAGCGGGGAGATCCCATCGGCCACCCGCGCGCTGGGGGCGCTCCCCAACATCGCCGCCGGCGCATGGGAGGACGACTCTGGCGATCGGCGATGGATGACGCCCACGCCAGCCGAACTGCGACATGATCTTGATCACTTCCATCTACCGACACCGGGTATGGCCCATCGTGAGTCGTGGGGGGAGTGGCACTATTTCAATGTGCTCACGCCGGATGCGAAACGATGGGCGTTCATCTCGTTCATCGTCGGTGGCGATGTCACGGGTGACCAGTGGGGTGGACAGGTACTCGTCACGCTGCATGAGCGTGGGCGGCCCCCTCGCCGATTCAGCCGGTCGCTGCCCAAGGAGCGTGTGCGCTTCTCCACACGCGACGCGAATCTCGAGATCGGCGACAATGTGGTGCAGGTGTTGCCAGACGGTCGCTACGCGGTGCACGCCGACGTGCGTGAAGAAGGCGTGGGCACACCGCTGGCGCTCGATCTCGTGATCTCCCCGGCGGCGCGGGTGGATTTTCCGGGAGCAACGATGGTGAGCGGCGACTTCACATCGGGGTACGTGGTGCCCGCACTTCGCGCCGACGCGTCGGGTTCATGGTGTGTGGCCAGTCGCTGTGAACGTGTGGATGGCGCACAGGCGTATCATGATCACAATTGGGGCGGATGGCGCGGAGTGACGTGGGAATGGGGGTCGGCGCGCGCCGGGGAGTTTACGGTGCTGTATGGTCGGGTCACGCCGGACGACTCGTCCAGCGGCAACACGCCCCTGTTTGTGTACCTCACTGATGCGCAGGGCTTTCTGGCGCTCTTCCGGCCGCGGGTGATTCGCTACGATGACGCGCGCACCGTACCGACGCCGTTTGGTGTGCTGCAGGTGCCAGCCACGGCCGTCTTGTTTGATGTCCGCGGTGCCGATACGCTCCGCATGACGCTCACCATTGATGATGCCGTTGCTACGGATACGCGCATCGGGTTGGTGGAGCGAGGGAAGAGCGCTGAGGCACGCGGGCTCCGTCATCCGTGGTTTGTCCAGATGGCGGGGGAAGCCCGCATCGAAGGGCGCGTGCGAGGCCAACCGCTGCGTGGTCGCGGCCGCGGCTTCTTCGAGACCTATCGATAAGCGGCGTCGGCGTTCCCCGTGTGGCCTCCGTGCCCGTGAGCGATATACTTCAGGCATGACTGTGCCCACTGCCGTAGCCGACGCCACCCTCCAGCTTGTTCGCGGCGAATCCGCCGCGCCGCACGATGTGCTGGGGGCGCATCCCACCAGTGAAGCCGGTGTGGATGGGGTGGTCATTCGCGTGTTTCAACCCAACGCGGTGTCCGTGACCGTGCTGCTCGGCGAACAGCGCTGGCCCATGCAACGCGATGCGCACGGGCTGTTCGTGGTATTTCTCAGTGACCGGACCGTGCCATTGGAGTACCGTCTCGCTATCGGCTACGGCGATGGTGGCGAGGTGCTGCGTGATGATCCGTATCGCTTTCGTCCAACCCTCAGCGAGCTGGACCTGCATCTGTTCCATGAGGGGCGCCATCTCCGTCTCTGGGAAAAGCTCGGTGCGCAGATGTGTGTCCTGGATGGTGTGGCCGGCACGTCGTTCGCCGTGTGGGCCCCCAACGCCACGCGCGTCTCGGTGATCGGGTCGTTTAATGACTGGGATGGCCGTGCCCACCAGATGCGGCGTTTAGCAGCGGGCGGCGTGTTTGAACTGTTCGTGCCGGGTGTTGGTGCGGACACGTTGTATAAGTTTGAGATCCGCTCACCGCGTGGCGACCTCCGTGTGAAAACGGACCCGTACGCGTTCATGATGGAACAGGGGCCGGGACATGCGGCCATTGTGCAGGCGCGGGGCACGTATACCTGGCAGGATGGCGCGTGGCTGGCACAGCGCGCCGACGCTGATCCGCTTCGCGAGGCGATGCTGGTGTACGAGGTACACCTGAGCTCATGGATGCGTGGCGAGGGCAACCGCTTGCTGACGTATCGCGAGTTGGCCCCACGGCTGGCGGCGCATGTCACGCGCATGGGATTCACACACGTTGAGCTCTTGCCGGTGCTTGAGCATCCGTTTGGTGGATCATGGGGCTATCAGGTAGGCGGTTACTTCGCCCCCACGTCGCGGCATGGGACGCCGGATGATTTCCGCGCCTTTGTTGACTTCATGCATGGTGCCGGTATCGGGGTACTGCTGGACTGGGTGCCCGCTCATTTCCCCAAGGACGACTGGGCGCTGCGCCGTTTCGATGGCACCGCCTGCTACGAACATGAAGATCCCCGACTGGGTGATCACCCAGAGTGGGGGACGCACATCTTCAATTACGGTCGTTTCGAGGTGCGCAACTTCCTCCTCGCTAACGCCCTGTATTGGATTGAGGAGTTTCACATTGACGGGCTCCGTGTGGATGCGGTGGCCTCCATGCTGTATCTGGACTACGGGCGCGAGGCAGGCCAGTGGCTGCGCAATCGATTCGGGGGGCGTGAAAATCTTGACGCCGTTTCGTTTCTCAAGCAGTTGAATCAGGCGGTGCAGTCGCTGCACCCGGGCGTGATCACGGTGGCTGAGGAGAGTACGTCGTGGCCCAAGGTGACGCATCCCATCAGTGAGGGTGGGCTCGGGTTCACGATGAAATGGAACATGGGGTGGATGCACGACACCCTCGACTATTTCAAAGTCGATCCCTTTTTCCGTCGCGGGGCGCACGACAAACTCACGTTTGCAATGATGTACGAATACAGCGAACGGTTCATGAATCCGCTCTCGCATGATGAGGTGGTGCACCTGAAGCGCTCGCTGCTTAGCAAGATGCCCGGTGATGAGTGGCAGCGTCTGGCGAATCTTCGCGCGTTGATTGGCTACTCCGTAACGCGACCGGGTAAGTCGCTCTTTTTCATGGGCACGGAACTCGGATCGGATCATGAGTGGAATCACGACCGCAGCCTTGAGTGGCATCTGCTCGGTGATCCCAGACGTGAGGGATTACTGGCGTTTATGGAGTCCATTGGCGCCCTGTATCGCCGGCACGCCTGTTTTTGGCGGCGTGATTATGAGCCGTCGGGGTTTGGCTGGATTGATGTCTCCGACACTGAACAGTCGGTGCTCTCCTATGCGCGGTACGATGGAGCCGAGCACGCGCTGGTGGTGCTGAACCTCACGCCGGTACCGCGGGACGGCTACCGCCTTGGCGCACCCTCCGCGGGGACCTACTCCGTGGTGCTGAATTCCGACGCCATGGCGTTTGGCGGGAGTGGGTATGCGGTGACCACGTTGGCAGAGGCGGAGCCGGTGCCGTACCACGGATTCCCGCAATCGATTACGGTGTCGTTGCCGCCGCTGAGTGTGCTGGTGCTGATGGCTGGGCGACGGGAGGAGGAGGGAGTGGGAGACCACACCGCGCGCAACCACAGCGCGCCACCTCAACCGGCACGAGGCAAAAAAGCGAGCAGCAAGAAAGCGAGCAGTAAGAAGGCGAGCAGCAAAAAAGCGCGAGCCGAGCGCGCGCTGAGGGTGGAGGTGGGAGAGGCAGAGGGTCAGGGCGTGATAGCGGTGCCGTTCGGCGGTGGTGAGCGATGAAAGGTGGAGCGACGAGGACGTGGCTGTTTGGTGTGCTCACGGTGATCGCCGCGGCTGTTTGTGTTCGGTTGGGGATCTGGCAGCTGGACCGGCTGGCCCAACGACGGACGCAGAATGCGATCGTGCGCATGCGTGGCGAGCGTCCCGTGGTGAGCGTGTCGGCGTTACAGCGCCTCGATACCACGCAGACGCACTGGCGTCGTGTCCGTATTCGTGGCGTGGCGAACTATCCGGCGGAGGTGGTGCATGCCACGCGCTCGCAGGCAGGATCGCCGGGGGTGCATCTGCTTACACCGGTACGCCCGCTGGACGGGGCGTGGGGCGATACGGCGGTGCTGGTGCTACGAGGCTTCGTGTACGCACCCGATGGGCGCTCCTTTAACCGTGAGGCCGCGAGGGAAGCCGATACCCTCGACCTCGATGCCTTGATGCTGTCGTTTCCGTCGCACGCGCCGGGACGTGTGCAGATGCCAACGGCTACGCGTGCCGTGCGCGTGTTGGATCGCGATACCCTGTCTGCGTTGATGGGGGCGCCGCTGGCTCCCTTTGTGTTGCTCGCCCTTGGGGATACCACGATGACGGATATCCTTAAAGCCACCCGCGTGCCGCCACCTTCCCTCTCCGAGGGGGCACATCAGTCGTACGCGCTGCAGTGGTTTGGCTTTGCGCTGGTGTTTCTCGTGGGGTTTGCTGCCTTCACGTGGGGCCCGGTACGTGGTCGCGGGCCCGCGTCGGATCAGTAGGAGACCTAGGGCGTTCGGGGTGCCTGTCAGTTCCCAATCTGAAAGTACGAACGGTACCAGGCCACGAAGTTCGCGACACCGGTTTCGATGGGGTGCATTAATTCCACTTCCGATTGGGTTGGGACGTCAACGGGATTGCCTTCAAGAATGGCCTTGGTGAACAGGAACATGGCCATGTCAGGACGGCCCTATGGCCCGTACACGGTGAAGAAGCGCAGTTCGTCACCACGCGCCAACAATCGCTCGCTGTTTTCTTTATAAGCCGATGAAGCCGGCGGCTCCGGTAACCAGAATCTTTGCCATGCACGGATTCCCATTCAGGAAGGAAAGGTCGTTACAGCAGCGTCCCACTCAGCAGGAGGTACGCAAAGCCGAAGTAAATGCTGATGCCGGACACGTCAACGAGCGTAGCCACAAACGGGGCCGAGGCACTGGCCGGGTCAAAGCCGAGCCGCTTGAGCAGGAAGGGCAACATGGAACCGGTAATCGATCCGATGGTGACGATGCCCACCAGGGTAAGCCCAACGGTGAACGCAATGAGCGTGGAGTGTGGCCCGTATTCGTAGAGCCCGAACAGTTGCCACAGAAAAATACGGACAAAGGCGAGCGAGCCGAGCAGCAGGCCGAGAATGAAACCGGCGGGAATTTCACGCAACACCACGCGCCACCAATCGCCAATTCTCACTTCGCCGAGTGCCATGGCGCGGATAATGAGGGAGGTGGCCTGCGATCCAGAGTTGCCGCCCGAGCTCATGACCAGCGGAATGAACTGCGACAACAGCAGCACCCGACCGATCTCGCCTTCGTAGCGCGCCATCACCGATGCCGTGAGCATCTCACCCACGGCCAGCACGGCCAGCCAGCCGCCGCGCTTCCGGACGTTTTGCCAGAGGCCGACTTGCATGTAGGGCTCTTCGAGCGCCTCCATACCACCAACCTTTTGCGCGTCCTCCGTGCCCTCTTCCTGAATGACGTCGATGACGTCGTCCACGGTGACCACCCCGAGGAGTCGCTTCTCCGCATCGACCACCGGCAGTGCAACGAGGTCGTAGTTGGACGTGATCTGCGACACCTCTTCCTGCGACATATCCGGGGCGACACTCACCACCTCGCTCCAGGCGAGTTCGCTGAGTGGTGTGCCGTCGGGTGAGGCCAGCAGCTCGCGCAGCGACAACACCCCACGCAACCGCCCCGAGCCTTCAACGGTGTAAATGGTGTACATCGCTTCGCGACGTCCCGCCCGCGACATGGCACGCACCGCGACCAACGCCTGTTCGGCGGTGAGATTCTCGACGACGGACACAAACTCGGTGGTCATCAGACCGCCGGCGGTGTACGGGTCGTACTCGAGGAGGCGCTCGGTCTCTTCTTTCTCGGCCGGTTCGAACTCGGCAAGAATGTCGTCTGCCGTTTCTTCGTCGAGCTCTTCCAGCGCGTCGGCGCGTTCGTCGGGGGTCATCTCCGACATGAGCGACGCCGCTTCCACGGCGGTCAGCTCCTCCAGCACCATCGTGCGCAGCTGCTCGTCGAGATACTCGAGCACCTCACCGGCGCGTTCCTTCGGCAATGCCGAGAGGAACACCCGCACCATATCCTCCGGCAGAGCCTCCGCGATGTCCGCGAGGTCCGCCGGGTGCATTTCTGCCGTTTGCGGTCCGATGCTTTCCGGGTGCTCCTCGAGCAGCTCGAGCAGGTCCGGAACGATCAGCGCCGCGAGCGGCCGGTCTACTTTCGAGTGAGGTGGCATCGGCGAAGGGCGGCGGTTACGGGGTCAAGTTAGCGCGACACCCCCACCGATAGAAGCCGCACCCGGGTGGTTACAGGATTGGCAGGACCCGGGCCTCCACCCGCAGCGCCCGTACCGACACGCCCGCCATCGCGAGGGCCGCGTCCAGCGCCGCCCGGTCGAGTACGCCCTCCACCTCGATGGTCGCGCCCTGCATGCTCACGTCCGCGCTGAGCACGCCTGGCACGGCGCCCAGTGCCGTCCACACGGCGCGCACGGCGTGCACCGCCACCAGGCCGTCGAGCTGCACGTGGATCCGTTGACGTGGCATCTTTCAATCTCCATCATCGACCGGTTGACCTCAACCGGCTCCTTGCCGGCGTTTTGTCCCTTTCCCCGTCTTCGTCCTCCCATGCCTCGCGTTGCCTTCCTCGGACTGGGTGCCATCGGCGCGCCGATGGCCCGTCACCTCGCGCGTCCTGATTTCGCGCTCGCCGTGTGGAACCGCACCGCATCCAAGGCGGAGGCCTTGGCCCGCGAGCTCGGCGTGCGCCACGCACATACCCCAGCCGACGCGGCGCAGGGATGCGAGGTGGTGATTACCTGCCTGCCGATCTCGCGGCATGTGGAAGCGCTGCTTGATGGTCCGGATGGACTCCTGGCCACCATGGCGCCGGGCACCGTGTTGGTGGATTGCACCTCAGGCGACTCGGCCACCTCGCGCCGCATGGCGGCGCGGTTGGCGGAGCGGGGCATTGGCTTTCTCGATGCGCCGGTGTCGGGCGGCGTGGCCGGCGCGGTGCAGGGGGCGCTCACGGTGATGGTGGGCGGTGATGCCGACACGCTGGAGCGCGTTCAGCCCGTGTTGGCCTGCTTCGGCACCCGCATTGTCCATTGCGGTGCGGTGGGAGCCGGTGATGCGCTGAAGGCGGTGAATAACGCTCTGCTGGCGATGCACATCTGGGGCACCGCTGAGGGGTTGGTGGCGCTCGAGAAGGCGGGGGTGAAGGCCGAGATTGCCCTTGATGTGATCAACGCCTCCAGCGGCCGCTCCAACAGCAGCATGAATCTCTTTCCCGAGCGCGTGCTTACGCGCGCGTTCCCGCGCACCTTCCGGCTGGCGCTGTTGGACAAAGACGTTGGGATCGCCGCGGAGTTGGCCCGCGAACATCAAGTGACGTCACCCTTGCTGCAGTTAACGGCGGAGCTGTTCCGGATGGCGCACAATGAACTCGGTGAGGACGCTGATCACGTGGAGGCGGCCAAGGTCGTGGAGCGGCTCGGTGGCGCACAGATTGGCGGTCGCCCCGCATGAGTGCCCTGATGGTGGCTTCCGTAGACGAGATCCGCGCGCAGTTCCCGGCGCTTGCGCGTCGGGACGGTGCGCATGCGGTGGCGTTTTTTGACGGACCGGGGGGGACGCAAGTTCCGCGCGTGGTTGCCGACGCCATGACCGAGTATCTGCTGCATCACAACGCCAACACGCATTGGGCCTATCCCACCAGCGTGGAAACTGATGCCATGTTGGCCGCCGCGCGGGTCACGCTCGCGGATTTCCTCGGGGCAACCCCGGGCGAAATCTCCTTTGGCGCGAACATGACCACGATACTCTTTCATGTGGCCCGTGCTCTTGGCCGCACGCTCACGCCCGGTGATGAGATCATTGTTACCGAACTTGATCATCATGCCAATGTGGCGCCGTGGCAGGCGCTGGCGAAGGAGTGCGGTGCGGTGCTGAAATGGTTGCCCCTCAACCTTGCCACATATCGTCATGAGGAGGGAGCGCTTGAGTCGCTACTGTCGTCGCGCACCAAGGTGGTGGCGATTGGCGGGGCGTCGAACATTCTCGGCACCATCAGTGATGTGGCGGCCATGGTGGCCTGCGCCAAAGCCGCCGGGGCCATCACGGTGGTGGACGCCGTCCACCTGGCACCGCACGCGCTGGTGGATGTGAAAGCCATTGGTGCCGATTTTGTGCTGTGCAGTGCGTATAAGTTTTACGGTCCGCATATCGGGATTTGCTACGGCCGGCATGCGGCCACGGCGGCGCTGGATCTCCCGCGATTGGAGCCGGCCCCCGACTACGTACCGGAGTGTCTCGAAACGGGTACGCAAAACCACGAGGGGATCGTGGGGGCGGCCGCTGCCGTGGATTTCCTGGCCAATCTCGCCTCCGATGCCACCGCTTCGCGGCGCGAGCGACTTGACATGGTGATGCAGGCGCTGCACGAGCGAGGCGAGCTGCTGCTCCGCACACTCTGGTCGGGGCTTGAGGCGATTGATGGTGTCACCCTGTTCGGACCACCACCGGGCAGCGCACGAACGCCAACGCTGTCGTTTCATGTGCAGGGTCACCCATCCGAGCAGGTGGCGCGCTTCCTCGCGCCGCGCGGCGTGTACGTGTCGCATGGCGATTTCTACGCCACGACCGTGGCGCGGCGGCTTGGGCTGGCGCATGAGGGGCTCGTGCGCGCGGGGTGCTCCTGCTACACCACCATTGAAGAGGTCACACGGCTGCTCTCTGGCGTGCGTGCCCTCGTGCAGGGTACGGCCTAGATGGGCGTGCCGGCTTTGCGCACACGGCCCTGGTACCGGCCGCTGGCCACGCTGCTTGCGCCCGTGGTGCTGGCGTTTGGCGGCGTGGCGTGCGGCGATCGTACCACGCGTGCGGAGGCGCTGCCACCTGCGGAGTTCTTGTTTGCGGCTGGTGACTCCACCTACTGGGTGCGTAGTGGTCCCGATGGGATGCGCGTACGGAGTGCCCCCATTTTGTTGACGGATGTGAATGGGCGGTTGTACGAGATCTTTCTGGCGGACGACGGCGCGGAGTATCCCGACGCGTCGTTCGTCACGGCCCGTCTTTGGGCCCGTGAGCTTCGGCAACGTGACAGCACGTTGCTCTTCGCCGATTCAACGGTGCTGCGTGAGCTCGTGTCATGGCGCCGGACGCATCCGCGGGTGGAGGAAGTGGATCCCGCCGATGAGGAGCTGCTGGAGGATCCCCGCACGCAGGTGAATGACGAGATCGACATTATTGATGTGCACGGACCGTTCCTTACCATGGAGCATCTGCTCAACGTGGACATCGACGGTGGTCCGCCGCATCAACATGACGGGCGTCGACTGGTGGTGGATGTGCGCAGTGGTGCCAGAGCGTCGTTGGATGAACTCGTTGGCGCGGCGGAAGCTCGGCGTGTCACGGCCACCGCGCGTACGTCGCTTGCGCAACTGCTTGACTCCATTCGCACGGCCGGCGCGGCCGGTGATGCTCGCGCGTCGGTTGCCACCGAGTCGCTGAATAGCTTCCAGTTTGACTCCACCAGCTTTGGCCTCACCGACATCGGACGCGATCCGGCGGTGGCGTTCATGGTACCGGGGCACGGTCCCGACGGTGAGCCGCTGGCGTTAAACCTGCCGCCGATTTTGGTGAAGGCCCCGGCGTGGTGGACCGCCGTGCGTGCCACGCTGCCACAGTGGGCGAAGGATTCCGCGCGGGTGGTGTGGGAGCGCGCCAACTATGAGATCGCGGCCCGGCCAACCCCAGACGGTGAATCCCTCGCGTTGGTGCTACGCGGCAAAAGCAATGGGCGGGCGCGCGACTGGCCGATTGCAACGGTGGCCGCGCCCGCCTATCAGCTGATTCCGCTTGATATGCCCCCCATCGACAGCGTGGCGCGATCAGCGCTGTCACGGGCCTTTGACCTGTCGACCTCGCTGGACGGGATGGTGCAGCGCGCACATGGGTTGCCGCGTGGGGCGCACGCCGCACCACTGCTGCGCGCGACCGCCTTCACCCCGTGGCAATGAGCGATGCTGCGCTCACGGACCGCTACGCCGCGCTCCGCATTCCCAACTTCCGTCGCTATCTGTTGGCGCTCTTCACCCTCACTCTGGCGATCCAGATTCAGGGCACGGTGGTTGGATGGCAGATCTATGATCTGACCCATGATGCGCTGGCATTGGGCATTGTGGGATTGGCTGAAGCACTGCCCGCGATCAGCATGTCCTTGTTTGCGGGACATGTGGCGGACAGTCATGACCGGCGCCGGATTGCGGTGAGCGCGTTGGTGGTGCTGGTGGGCTGTTCGCTTGGGCTCTGGTGGTTGGCACATCCGGCGCCCACTGGCGATCTCGCTCTCACGGCACCGGCGCGTGTTCGGGCGATTTATAGCGTCATTGTGCTGAGTGGGGTGGCGCGGGCGTTCTTACAGCCGGCCCGACAGGCGTTGAGCGCGGAACTCGTTCCGCGTACGCTGTATAGCAATGCCATTACCTGGCGCACCGGAAGCTGGCAACTCGCCGCCGTGATCGGCCCGGCGTTGGGCGGCGCCTTGTACGCCATCGGTGGCACCACCCTCGGCTACGCTGTGGATGCGATGCTGATGACCTGTGCCGTGGGTGCCCTGGTCTCGGTGCGACATCGCTCGCCGGTGCGTGCGGTGACTGATGAGCCCATCCTCACCGCCATTACCGGTGGTCTTCGTTTTGTGATGGGGGAGCCGCTGCTCTTGTCGGCGCTGACGCTTGACCTCTTCTCGGTGTTGTTTGGCGGTGCTATTGCGCTGTTGCCCGTGTTCGCCGCTGAGGTGTTGCACACCGGCCCGTCGGGGCTTGGGCTGCTGCGTGCTGCGCCAGCCGTTGGCGCGGTGCTCACCAGTGTTGCGCTCACGCGCTGGCCCCCCTTTGCGCACACGGGTCGGAACCTGCTCGTGGCCGTGGCGGGGTTTGGGGTGTGTACCATGCTGTTCGGACTCAGTCGCCACCTCTGGCTCTCCCTCGGCGCTTTAGCCATGGCCGGCGCCTTCGACATGGTGAGCGTGGTGATCCGGAGTCTCATGCTGCAAATCCGCACCCCAGAGGCGCTGCTGGGGCGGGTGTCGTCGGTGAATCAGATTTTCATCGGGTCGTCCAATGAGATCGGCTCGTTTGAGTCCGGGCTCACGGCGCGCTGGTGGGGTGCGGTGACCGCCGTGGTGGTAGGCGGTGCGGCCACGCTGGTGGTGGTGGCCACGGTGGCGTGGCGCGTACCCAGTCTGCGACGGCTCAAGCAGTTGGCGAAATAGGCGGCGTCATCGCACCACGGTGGCGCGTGCGGTGTCGCGTGTCCCCTCGCCGGTGCGCCGCCTAGGCCTCGGCGTGCGCCTCGACATCGGGCATGACGGCCAACTCCTCGGTCAGGGACAACTCAATCTCCGTACCGTCGCGGGCCACGCTCGATCGCGGAAACACGGAACGGGCCTCCCGCTCCAGTTCGTGCGTGTCGCGCGAGTAGCGCGCGGAGATATGGGTGAGCACCAGTCGGCGCACGCCAGCCTTCCGGGCAACGTCGGCGGCTTCACGCGCGGTGCTATGCCCCGTTTCTAACGCGCGAGAGGCCTCGTCGTCGGCGAAGGTGGCCTCGTGGATGAGCAGGTCGGCATCGCGGGAGGCGGCAACGGTGTGATCGCACGGGCGGGTGTCACCGGTTACCACGATGCGGCGGCCGCGGCGGCGTTCCCCCACCAGCTCCGACGGAGCGATCACCCGCCCATCATCGAGCGTGATGGATTGGCCTTTATGAATGCGTCCCCAGAGCGGGCCCTCGGGAATGCCCAGTTCCCGCGCCCGATCCGGGTTGAAGCGCCCCAGTCGCTCTTCCTCCACCAAGGCATAGCCCAGTGACTGGGATGGACCGTGGGACACCGGGAAGGTCTCAATCCGATAGTCCGGCCGCTTCACCGCTTCACCCGCGTCCAGCTCCGTGATGTCAATCGGAAACGTGGTGCGCTCGCCACCCAAGCTGATGCATTGCCGCAACGTTCTCGCGGCGCCACGGGGTGCCCACAGCCTCAGGGGTTCCGTTCGTCCCTGTAGCGCCATGGTACGGATGAGCCCGGTGAGTCCCAGGATGTGATCCGAGTGGACGTGGGTGAAGAACAGGTCTTCAAAGGCAAACGAGATCCCGTAGCGCATCATTTGGCGCTGGGTGCCCTCACCGCAATCGAACAAGAGCGTCTCGCCTTCCCGAATGATGGCAAGCGAACTGACCCCCCGTTCCACGGTGGGGCGGGAGGCAGCGGTTCCAAGGAAGCGGACGAGCAGCGGCATGGCGGCAATATAGGCGGTCGCGTTGTCTGGCCAATGACAAAACGGCCGCTGGGGTCGGCGAACGCGGCCCCATGCTTGCATTTCATTGGGGCACAGGCTCGCGCAGATCAAGCGGCCTGAGCTTTGCAGTACGGTTCATGAAGTGTCGCCGCGGTGTGCCGGTGATGTGGCGGAATCCATTCGCCCCATCCTGCTCATCCGCACTGTTTCAGCACATCCGGAAAGCCGGGGGGCTTATGACCGGAAAGAGTCGACGCGGATTCGCGTCTATGGATCCCGCGCGTCAGCGCGAGATCGCCAGTCGGGGGGGGCGTGCAGCCCATGAAAAGGGGACGGCGCATGAATGGTCGTCCGACGAGGCGCGGAATGCGGGCCGCAAGGGTGGCGTGTCCGTGAGTCGCGATCGGGTCCACATGGCGGCCATTGGCCGGGAAGGGGGCGAGTCGCGCAGTGCGGCGGCTCGGGAAGCGCGGTTACACGGACAGCAGGTTGAGCGGGAAGTGCCGATGCAGGTAGCCCGTGAAGGCGACCGCTCGGTACCAGTGGCGCCGAGTATGGCGCCGGTGGCCGACCGCGCAGCTGCCGCTCCTCGTTCCGACGAGGCGCCGGCTCGCTGATCACGATGGACAAACGCCCCTCAGCGTAAGCTGGGGGGCGTTTGTGTTGGGGTACGGGCTAGGCGGGGTAGTGGTCCAGCTGCGCCTGGAGTGTGGCGGGATCGATGTTGCGGCCGCTCACCAGCAACACGATCGGGCCCTCAGATACCGAAATCTTGCCGTGTCGGAGCGCCGCCACCGTTACCGCACCCGCCCCTTCCACCGCCAATCCGGTGGTGCGGTGCAGCCACGCGATGGTCTCTCCCAGCTGCACTTCGCTCACCAGCGCCATCTCGTCAGCACAATACTGTCCAATGTGCAGCGCGTCGGCGTCGATTTGACCTGCCAGTCCATCGGCGAGCGTCGGGGTCACCACCGTGTCGATCACCCGTCCGGCGGCGAGGCTCTGCGCCATGGCCGACGTTTCCACACTTTGCGCGCCGACAATGCGCACGTGGGGCGCGAGCGCTCGCAGCACCGCGCCCATCCCGCCGAGGAGGCCGCCACCGCCGGTACAGATTACCACGGTGTGCAGCTGCGGAACCTGTTCGAGCAGCTCCAACGCCACCGTGCCCTGACCAGCCAGCAGATCGAGCCCCACGCACGGATTGATAAACCGGATCCCTTCGCGCGCGGCATGGGCCTTCGCCACCAGCATGGCGGCATCGTAGTCGGCGGCGTCGTCATTCACCGTGGTGCCCAAGGCCCGAATACCGTCCTTCTTCACCTGCGGGGCAGTGGTTGGGACGTACAAGGTGGCCGGCGTGTTAAACGCCTTGGCGGCGTAGGCTACCCCTAACCCGTGATTACCGGCGCTCGACGCCACCACACCGCTCGCCCGTTCCTCGTCGGTGAGTCCTGCCAGCACGTTGTACGCGCCGCGCACCTTGAAGGAGCCCGTAGGATTCTCCAGCTCCATCTTGAACAGCACCTCCACGCCGAAGGTCTCCGACAGCAGGTCGGAGCGAACCACGCGGCTGGGGGCCATCACCGGGCGCAGGCGGTCGGCGGCGGTCCGCACCGCTGCGATGGCAGGAATGATGTGTGGATCGGGGCTGGGGCGAGTCGGCATGGCCGTAGAATAGCACCGAACAGCGGCTACAACAGGAGGCCGCCGCCGGCGGTGCCGGGCACCGCGGCGGGTGGGCTCACGCGCCGGATGTAGCCCGCCACGTCAAACTTCAATTTGGCCCGCGACGTGACCATGGGGCGGATGCCACCCCACACCGGCTTGTTCCCCCACGGGCGGTCCCAGAGTCCGAGGCACCACATGATGCCCCCCACGCTGTTGGGATCACGCCCGTCGAGGGCGTATTTGTCATTCAGCAGATACAGCCAGGAGCGCGCCTGCTCGTAGTCGGCGGTCCAGAGCAGCATGGTTTTCCCCCAGAGCATGCGGGGGTAGTTGTGGATCACACCCTGGTGCACCAGCTCCAGCTGTGACGCGTTCCAGAGCGCATCATGCGTACGCGCAGACTCCAGGGTGGCCAGGTCGTAGCGCATCGGGCGCGGATCGTGGACATGCTCCGCCATCGTTTTGTGAATCCACGCGGGCAGCGCCTCCAGCCGGTCGTAGTGGCGCGTGCGGACGCACCAGTTGTACGCCAGTTCACGCCACGTGGTGACCTGTTGCACAAAGGCGTCGAGGCTTTCGGCCGACGCACCGCTCGCGCGCGCTTCACGCACCACGCGCGCGGAGGCGATCTGGCCGAAATGCAAATACGGGGACAGACGCGACGTGCCGTCGGCCACGCTCGCTTCATTGCGCTGGTCGGCGTAGGGGGCGAGTTCGCGCGCGACAAACGTGGAGAGCCGATCGGCGGCTGCGACGCTCCCGCCGGGTAAGGCAACGGCAGGCACCGTGTGGTCGATGTCGCACCCCCCAACGGCCGCCGCGATGTCATGGTCACTCATGGTGGCCACGGGGAGAATGCGCAGCCCATGCTCCCCCACGGTGGCGCGCAGCGACGCCCGCAACGCCTCGCTCACCGCCACCCGCGGCACGGCGTCGGCAACGGGTTCGATGCTGTGATCCAGCAGCTTGGCAATTTTGGGACGGATGGTGCGCGCCGCGTATTCCGCTTTCTCGAACACCCCACTGGGTACCGTGCACACGCTGTCCACGGCCAGCACGCGGCAGGACACGCGTTCGGCCAGCCGTTCCACCCGCTCACGAATGCCGGCGGTGGGGAAGAGATCGGTGATCACGACATAGGCCCGCGCCGCGAGGCGGTCCACCACGCGGCGATCGTCATCGCGTTGTGGCCGGAGTACAAACTGATAGTAGAGGCCGCGGCGTTCTGCGTCGCGTGCGGTATCACGCGCGCCCTGCAGGATAAAAGTGTGATGCCGATCGGCCGCGTACGGATAGGTGGGGTCGAGCCCTTGGTGGATCACCAGCGGCCGGTTCACGCGATCGGCGGTCCGAATGGCGGCCCGCAGCGCCCAGTTTTCCTCAAGGCGGTGCGAGGACTGCATCCAGTACAACACGTACTCCCCGTCGGGGGTGTACGCCTTCCCGTTCACGTTGACGGTCCGCGCCACTAATTGGTCGCGGACGAAATCAGCGCTCAGGGCGTGCGGCGCGTCGGCGGTGCGAATGGTTGGAGAGCTCATAGCAAAACCGGAACGCGTGGCATCGGTTGAACGTGCCCGTCATGGGGAGGCAAAGACCGTCGTCACCGCTTGACACCGGTGCGCGGGCCGCTACCTTCACCATGTTACCCGATCGGCCCCGCGCCAACAGGAGCGGGGCTCTTTTTTTCGAGGTGATCACCGTGCCCGTCACGGTCCCGGGGCTGTAGCTCAGCTGGGAGAGCGCTGCATTCGCATTGCAGAGGTCAGGGGTTCGAGCCCCCTCAGCTCCACTTTTTCGTCCGATTTTGAGACCGGTTTGTGACGGTCTCCGCGCTGGTGTGACGCGGGAACCCGCTGCATCGTCCAGTGTACAGACAGTGAAGCCCGCCGCCGTTCGGTAGGACGGAGAGTTCCAATGACGGTGTGCGCGGCAGTCTTTGAACCCCTGGAAGCCCATGTGGCTGCCAGGGGTTCTTCTTTTGGTCGGGGTACGAGCAGCCACGCCGTACCCCCTACTCCCTACCCCTTACTCCCTACTTCGCCGTTATCCCCGCCACGTCGGCGCGCAATGCCGCCATGGCTTCGGCAAGAAAGCGGCTCTCCTCTTCCTCCACCGATCCGGCGTAATCGCTCATGGCGATGAAGCCGAGGTTGCCGAGGAATCGCATGATGGCACTCTCGCGCACCGCGAAGTCCAACTCGCGGGTGAGCAGCGTCTGTCCGCCGGGGCCGGCGCGGAACCCCAACGTGAAACGCACCCCGGTGCCGGCGAAGGGACGACGCAGTGGCGTGCGGAGGAGTCGCTCGGTGATAAGCGGCAGGTGCCATTCGGGGTCTTGCGCGAAGTGCATGGTCCAGCCGCGCTCACGCGCCGAACGCGTGTGCACAAAGCTCCCCACCATGTTGGTCACGCCCACGGTAAAGAACGAAATCTTGGCGAGCGCGTCCACGTGCAACTGCAAGGTGTCGGGCATGCGGCGGGCCGCGCCGAGGAGGGGCTGGAGCTGGCCGTCATGAGACCGGAAGCGCACAGTGAGCCGTTGGTCGCGCGCCTCGGCATCGAACCAGTCGGAGCCGGCGCGGTCGGTGAGGCGATACCGGTACCGCGCCGGCTCAACGTACTTGCGGATGTACGAGGCAAACGCGGGGAAGCCGCGTTGCAGGCCGTCACCGCTGACGGTGATTTGTAGCGTGACCAGCGTGGACCCGTCGCGCTGCGGCACCGTAGTGATGGAGTCCATGGTGAGCAGGCGCCCCAGCGCGGCCGTGGTGCGCGGCACGGTGGCGCGATAGTCGGCCCGTACCGCCGCGGCGGGTTGTTCGGCAGACATGAAAAGCGCCCGCATGATGTCGTCGGCCCGCCCCGGTGGCATGGCACCTACGGCATGATCCACGCGCGTACGCCACGCCCAGTCGTCCTCGCCACGCTGGTCGAGGGCGATGAAGTGGCGTGAGTCACCGGTGCGGGTGGGCAACGGTACGGCCGAGCGTGCGGTAAAGACATATTGACCGCCATTCAGACCGGCCAAGACTTCAAGGTCGCGCTCGGCGCCGGTGCGCGAGGTTCGCATGGCGGTCCACAGGGCGCTGTCGCGCTCGAGCTTTGAGGGAGCGAAGGCATAGCGAGCCAGCGACCGTCGGGCTGCCCTGAACTTCGGGGTGCGCACCACGTTGGTAAATCGCGCCTCCATGGCTGCGGCAAAGCCATCGGCGTGCCCCAGCGCCGACGCCATATCGGGCCCGTAGGCCATGACACCCGCCCGACACCCGCTGAGGGCCAGCAGGCCGAGCAGGGCGATGGCTACTGCGGCCGCACGGCCGTGGGCTGCCACCCGGAGCGCGACGCATCGATCTGTTTGCATAGAATTCCAATACACCGCAGAACAGTCATCGGGGCTACGTGGCTCGGCAAGCGGTCGGCAGCGATTAGTTTTCGGGATTCGTGTTGCTCCGTGAACGTTGCACTCTTCGGTATCCGCCGTGTCCCACACCACCCCTGACGCCGCCTCGTCCTCTCCGTCCGCTCCGCGCCGTGACTTCATTCGCGACCTGGTCGCGGAGGATGTGGCCTCCGGGCATTTCGGTCGCGGGCCGGCCACGCGTTTCCCCCCCGAGCCCAACGGCTTTTTGCACATGGGGCACGCGAAATCGATCTGTCTGAATTTCGGCATTGCCAAAGAGTTTGGCGGTACCTGCAATTTGCGCTTTGACGACACGAATCCGGCCACGGAAGACGTGAAGTATGTGGACGCGATTCAGCGCGACGTGCAATGGCTGGGTTTTCAGTGGGACGGGCTGTACTACGCGTCTGACTACTTTGAGCGGCTGTACGACATCGCGGAAGCGTTGGTGCTCAACGGGAAGGCGTACGTTGATTCACAAAATGAAGACGAGATCCGCGCCGGACGCGGCACCGTGACATCGGCCGGCACCCCGGGTCCGTATCGTGACCGGAGTGTGGCGGAGAACCTCGACATGCTGCGTCGTATGCGTGCCGGTGAGTTTGCCGATGGCACGCATGTGTTGCGCGCCAAGATTGACCTGGCGCATCCGAACATGATTATGCGCGATCCGCTGCTGCTGCGCATTCGTCACGCGCATCATTACCGGCGCGGCACGGACTGGTGCATTTATCCACTGTACGATTTTGCGCATGGGTTGAGCGATGCGATTGAGGGGATCACGCGTTCGCTGTGCACGCTGGAGTTTAAGGACAGTCGCGAGATTTACGACTGGCTGGTGAAGGAGGCGGGTTTTGCAAATCCGCCCACGCAGATTGAGTTTGCGCGGCTTGAGCTGGATTACACCATTCTCAGCAAGCGGAAGCTGCTGCGGCTGGTGAACGAAGGGCACGTGACGGGATGGGATGATCCGCGCATGCCCACGATTGCCGGCTTGCGTCGTCGCGGTGTGCGTCCTGAAGCAATTCGCGATTTTTGTGAAACGATTGGGGTGGCGCGCAAGGATGCGCGGGTGGAGATCGCGGCGTTTGAGCATGCGGTACGAAACGACCTGAACATGGAAGTGCCACGCGTGTTGTGCGTGCTCAATCCGCTCAAGGTGGTGCTCACCAATTATCCCGAAGGGCAGGTGGAGGATCTCGACGCGCCGAGCTTCCCGCACGACGTGCCGAAGACCGGCTCGCGCAGCATGCCGTTTTCGCGCGAGCTGTATGTGGACCGCGACGACTTCATGGAAGATCCGCCGAAGAAGTTCTATCGGTTGGCGCCGGGGAAGGAAGTGCGGTTGCGGTTTGGCTATCTCATCACCTGCAACGAGGTGGTGAAGAATGATGCGGGCGAGGTGATCGAGCTGCGCTGCACGTATGATCCTGCCACGCGCAGCGGTCAGGCGCCTGATGGCCGGAAGGTGCAGGGCACGATTCACTGGGTGAGCGCGGCGCAGGCGCTGTCGTGCGAGGTCCGGCTGTATGATCGGCTGTTTGCGCAACCAGATCCCGACGCGGTGCCGGAGGGGGAGGACTTCATTTCGGCGCTCAATCCGCAGTCGCTGGTGGTGATTTCCGATGCGAAGATCGAACCCAGTGTGGCCAACGATCCGATCGGCTCGCGCTACCAGTTTGAGCGCACGGGCTACTTCATGAGCGAAGTGGAGAGCAGCACGCCGGAGAAGCTGGTGTTTAACCGGATCGTGGGGCTGCGCGACAGCTGGGCGAAGGAAGTGAAGCGGGGGTGAGTTACCACCGATAGCCGGGGAGGAGTTGTTGATGCCAATCGCGCACGCGCGTCGCTGGTCGGTGGAGGACGTCTGGGCGTTGCCCAGCGATCCACACCAGCGCTATGAGACCGTGGATGGAGAGCTGCTGGTGAGCCCGATGCCGCGGTTCGCGCACCAACGCGCGGTCTCCCGACTTGGGCTCATGCTCGGCGACTATGTGCAGCGTCAGCGCGTGGGCGAGATGATGTTCTCGCAGTACGATGTGGTGCTGGATCCGTTCACGCTGATGCAGCCGGACGTGCTCGTGATCGCCCCGGTGGGCCTCGACGTCGTACGAGGCCGCGCAGCGCCCCCACCGCCGTATCTCGCGGTCGAGGTGCTTTCGCCGAGTACGGCGCGGGCCGATCGCCTGCGGAAGCGGCCACGCTATCAGCGCGCGGCGATTGAGTGTTGGCTGGTGGACCTGGACTCGCAACTCATCGAGCGCTGGACGCCTGATGTGGACCGCCCGGAGATCTGTGCTGAGCGGCTGGTGTGGCATCCGGCGGGGGCGGCGGAGCGTCTCGAGGTTGACGTGCCGGCGCTGATGCTGGCGATACTCGGAACGGACGAGGACGGCGTCGGGGGCACTACCGTCCAGCCGTGAGTGTTCTATATTTTGGTCTCCAGCGGGTTTCGGCCAGTTGGAGCCAGCTGCCCCTTAGCTCAACTGGCAGAGCGTCTGACTCTGGATCAGAAGGTTCCAGGTTCGAAACCTGGAGGGGCAATTGCAAGCGCCGCCGTCACTTACGAGTGATGGCGGCGTTTGTGTTTTCGGGGAAGCGGGGCGATTCCTTGTTCCATGTTGTCAGAGAATCCCCGCCCGAAGGGTCCCACTACAGAAGAAAAAGCCCGCCGGCGATGCGCGCTGGCGGGCTCTCCTGTGCGATGACCGTAGAGGAATTCTTGCGACGCTCCCTTACGGCCGCATGGTCTGAATACCGGTTCCACCTTTCAACAGCACGAGATGCCGGCCACTGGCGCTGAGGCTCACGGCCGGACCACCGGTGACATCACCGCCGATCTCGATTTCACCGGCGCCGCGGAGCTCAATGTGGACATCGCCATCGGTGACGTCCGCGGTGAACGCCGGAAGATTTCTCAGGCGAATGGTGTCGGCCACGACCTGCGGACTATTGGTGCCGATGCCGACTTTCACCGGACCGCTGCCATAGATAAGAATCTCGCCGACCATTTCTCCGCGATTGTCGACCTCAATCCCCTTCAACCCCAGCTTGGTGATGCGTACGGTCGCCCCAGCGGCGGATGCGCTCGGCGCTGCTGGAGTACCGGGGGACGGTGGCGCGGGCACGGCGCCCAGCAGTATGGTTGCGGCCAAGGCGCCGGCGGCCATCGTCGCGAGGGTTGTGGAGGGGGACTTTGTCGAGCGTGTTGTCATTGCGTCAATCCTCTGCTTGAGTTGTGAGGCGTACGGGTGAAATGGTGCAGCCAGCGACAACAGTGGGCGCTCAGCGAGCGGTGAGATGGAGCGATGGTGCGTCATCAGCAGCAAGAGTTGACCATACGTCTTTGGGCTGTCCTGAGCGCGCAATACCCGTGCGTCGCAGTCGACCTCAATAGCTAGACGGAGCCTGCGCCAGCTCCACCAGAGGACCGGATGCAACGGGACTGCCACGAGCATGAACATGGCCGTCGTCAGCAGCGCCGTATCGCGGGCGGCGAGGTGCTCCTTCTCGTGGCGGAGGATGAGGTCACGGAGCGACGGATCGAGGGTGAGCACCCAGCGCGGCAGGATGATGGTGCCGGCGGCCCCGCCGGCGGCAGACGGACCCAGCGCTTCAGAGACAAGCACCGTCGTACCGTCGATCACCTGCGTCGCAAGCCCCAAGACCAGGCGTCGCGCCTCGGACATGGCGTACAGTGTCATGCCGAGCAGAAAGGCGGAGCAGGTCGCCCAGAGACCGAGGAGCAGCCCATCGAATTCCTGTGTGGCGCTTATCACGGTGCTGAACGCATCGAGTAGACGCGATTGCAGCAACTCAGGGGCGAACGCAGAGATGGTTGCCGTGTTCGAGTACGGCCGCGACGCTTCGTTGAACTCGGCGAACGGCAGCGCGCGAAGGAGATCGTAGCTGGGCGAGTCCGCTATTTCCGCGGGCGCGCTCAACACCACGCCCGTCACTGGGATGCCCAGCATGAGCAGCATCGCGCCGGCCCAGGCAAAGCGTGTTGGGCGCCGTAAGCGCCGTAGTCCCCATTCGAGAAGCCGCGCCACCGCGCCAATGGGCACGCTGACCAGAAGGGCGTAGAGTACGAGTGCACTGATCATGGCTGCGTCTTCTCCATGTCCGCCAATCGATTGTTGAGGTGCGCATGCAGCGCTTTCAAATCGTCCGGCCCGAGCTGCTCGTGCTCCAGCAGATGCGTCATTGCGCTCACCGGTGAGCCTCCGAAAAACTTGTCGACCAGCCGCGAGACCGCGTTGCCCTTCACGGCGTCCTGACTCACGACCGGGAAGTATCGGAAAACCCGACCTTCCGGATGGTGGTCGACCAGCCCCTTGCTCTCGAGGTTCCGGAGGATGGTGAGCACCGTGTTGTATGCGAGCGTGACGGGGAGTCGGTCCCGCACCTCCGCCACGGTGCCGGGACCCCCAGTCCAGAGCGCCGTCATGATGTCTAATTCGCGTTCGCCCAGCGAAACCGGCTCCATCGTCTCTCCTCAACTATGTGGTTAGTTGAGTATTGGGCGGTGCTAGGGATTTGTCAACTACGGGGTTAGTTGAGCGCGCAGTCCGGCGCTGTCGCCTTACCGGCGATGTCCTCTATCGAGAATCGCCCCGTTCGCCAGGGCGGCCGCTCCCTGTAGAAGGGCATCGTCACCGTGCCACGGCCCAACTCGGAGCCTTTGCCGCGGGACCGCTCGTTCAGGACAAGCCGGCGCGAGAAATTTGCGCGCGCCGCCCGTCACTTACGTGAACGGCGGTGTTTGTGTTTTGGTGAGCAAAACGGTGGCGATTCCCGGTAGCGCAACCGACGTGTCGTCTGCAAGCGCCTTGGAGACCAAGGGAAGTTCCGCTGGTCGGCGGATCGAACGGGCGGACAGGTCCACGTGCGGTGTTGCTTCTATCTTTGAAACTTGCGGGACTTCGCGAGCGTCTTATTGTTCAGAAGCGTAAAGTGAGGCGGCCGGCGATAAGAGCCCCTGGGCTCTGCCTTCCCATCTCGGGCAGGCTAGTCGGCCGTCTTTCGCGTTCGTGCCTAGTAGAAATTGGTAGTGCCTGTTCGCCAGCAATCGAACTCCGTGCGGATCTTCCCGGCGATCAGCCCGTGTGAGCGCAAATCCGCCCGTTCCCATTTGCGCTGAATTGCCCAGCAGCAGTAGTCGGCCGCCTGAAGACATGGGTCTGATGCCGCTGACCAGGTACTCACCCGCCATTTTGTGTTGAGCGGCACGACTTGTTTGGCAACTTCTTCAACAGCCGCGCAGAATTGGGCACGCTTCTTCTTCGTCCCGAGCGACGCAGAGACGATCTGTAGTTCATCGCCCGGTTGCACAATGTCCCTGGCTACGTGCTTGAAGTGCAGATACCAAGCCAGCTTGAAGAACGCGTGTTCGTCAGCGGCAAGATGCGGCTGGGCCTTGGGCTTCTCAAGAATCGTTGAATCGACACGGAAGCTATGCTGAGCGAGCAGACCGAAAACGGCGTCACGTACGGCCTGTTGGTCTTCAGTGGCGTGGAAACCATCCCCGACATCAAGGCCCTTCCACGCCAAGTCGCGCCTCAGACTCAGAATTGCTTCACCTACAGAGCAATCGACTGTGGTAATGGTGGTAAGAAGGAAGTAGCGGCTTGCGCCGTTCTTACGTGAAAAGTCGAAATTCCCCGCCTCATCAGCGAATACGAACTTGTTCGGCAATGGCGTCGTCTCTTTTTCTTAGACCGGGAAATGCGCGCATTTTCCAAAAAACCGCCCTGGTGTCGCGGAGATTAATCACAAAGGCCTGTTGCGCACAGAGCGTGATGTTTCCCGAATCAGCAGTCGGCACCACGCTACCTGGAGGGGCCATCGCAAGCGCCGCCGTCACTTACGAGTGATGGCGGCGTTTGTCGTTGCCCGTCACAGCCGACGCGGATGCCTAGTTTTCGCCGGCGGTGTCGTTTGAAAGCGCGCGGGAAACCAACGGGAAGTCGGCCGGCGAGCGGATCGAGCGGACGGAGAGGTCCACGTCCAGCTGTGGCCAGTACAGGTGATCGGGACTCGGCCGCTCCACCTGGGTGAGGGCGTCGATGGTGGCCTGTCGGAACCATGGGAAGTCGCTGAAACGCACGAGCAACTCTGCGTCATCCAGCAGCAGCCAGAAGCCGTGCCGGGACACGTTCGTGACCTCAGGCGCCGAAGTGGCGAATCCAGGCATCTCGGACCTCTCCCGTATGGCGATTGACAATGTCCTGAGCGTCGGCAAGCTGACGAGCCGATAATCCCACCGACTCCGCCAAGGCAAGTTCTGGCTGAAGCCAGAACTTGGCCTCGCCATCCGGATGGGATACATGTACGTGCATCCGCGGTTCCTCACGCGAGAAGAAGAACAAGCGAAAGGGCTCTTCACGATGGTACCGTTGCGGCATCCCGCGGCATTCCCTGCTCGTGACGATACTGACCGCTTCGCCTACAGCCGTGCTCGATCAGGATGCCCCGGTCGCGGCCTCTCATGCGGACCAGTGAATCGATCTGCTTGATCTCGAGAGGCGACTCGCCGCCCTGCCGGTCGGGCTGCGCTCAATGGTCAGCGCCATACGCTGCGCGGCTTGGCGAAGGGCAGGGGCCTCGTCGTGGTCTTCTGGTCTCCGCTATTTGGGCCGGCCGTCGAGGCGGCGCCGCCGTTGCCCGATTCAACAAATGGGGTATGCCGACATTATCTCTGCTGAGCGCCGATGGCCGCGTGATGTTTCCTTGGACAACAGACGTGCCGTCAGCGCTGTCCTACTCCGCCGCGCTTCTCCACTAGACGCGCGTAGTTTGCGTCTTGGCATTCGCGGCTTTGCCGTTGAGCAAAATCGGTTGGCCGAATCTGCAAGCGAGTCCACCAAAACATCCCAGGGAAGCGACGCTGTATAGGAAGGTTCCGATCCGAAGGTTGCAGCTTCGACCCCTGCAGGGGCCATTGCAAACGGAGAACCCGTTTCCTCGTTGACCGCGGTCGCACTCGCGCGGCGCACCCCGTCGTGGGTATACATTTCCGCTGTGGCCCGATCCTCCTGGTCCCGCTGGACCGTCATCCTGCTGGCGCTGGTCGCCAGCCTCGCGTCGCCCGGCTTGGCCGTGGCGCACGGAATGGCGCACGCGCATGGGGCCGAGGCGCATCACCTTGGGGAGCACGACGACGACCACCATGATCACGATGTGCCGGATGCTGTTCCCCTGACGGGTAGCGCTGCGACGTTGGCCGGTCAGGAGCACAGTCATCAGCACGATCATGCCCGCGTCGAGTCGGTCCCCACCGGCCGCGTCGACACCCGACACGGGTTGGAGGCCCCGGTGATCAATTCCCCGGCCGCGGTGGTGATGCCGTTGGCGACACACAAACTGCCGCCGCTCACGCGCTGGGACTCCGTGGCCCTGGCGCGCCCTGCGCCGGACACTGGGCCTCCACCCACCCTGCGAGCTCCTCCGACCTGCTGACCTCGACGTCGCGCGTCGTGCGCCCTCCGCGCACGTCCGCGTGACGTGTACGCGGTCGCGCCCTGCGCGACCGTCCCCGAGGGATGCGGCTCGCGCATGCGGCCGACGTCGCAGTACTCTCGGGAACGTCAGCCCTCGTTCTCGTGGTCTCGTTGTGTTTTCGGCGCCGGCATCTGCATGCCGCCGCATTCCTCTTAATAGCTGTCGTCGCATCGACACTCCGGGCCCAGGATGGTCGCGCGCTCGCGGATGTCCGCGCCGCCGCCATCCGCCTCGATCCCGCCATCCGTGCGGCACGCGAAGCGGTATCGGCCGCCGCGGCGCGCGAGCGACAAGCCGCCGCCCTCGCCAATCCCACGCTCAACTACGGTCACGAGCAGACGTCGCGCGCCGGGCAGTCCAATGCGCAGGACATCGCCCAGATGGAGTGGCCGCTCGACATCGCTGGCCAGCGCGGGGCCCGCGTCGCTGCGGCACGGTTTCGCCGCGAAGCGGCCGAAGCGCGTCTGACCGCCGCTACGCAGGCACTCGATGCGGCGGTACTCCGCGCGTACGTGGACGCGGTCAGTGCGGCGCATCGGGTGCAGCTCGCCGACGCCGTGTTTCGTACCGCGAGCGAGGCGCAGCGCGTCACCGATGAACGGGTGCGTGACGGCGATGTCGCCGGGTATGCCGGTCGACGCCTTCGCCTTGAGGCCGGTCGTTACGCGGCGCGCCGCGCCGAAGCCGCCGTGCAGGCGCGCGCAGCGCTCGAGCGGCTGGCGCTGATCACCGGGCTGCCTACCGCGCAGGTTCCCGTACCCATGGTCTCTGCATCCGATAGCACCGGAACCGCCTTCAGCGCGCTGCTGTCGTCGGCGCTTGGGTCGGCCACCGCCGTCCTGCGCGCACTGCCTGATGCGGGTGACTCGCTGGTCGCGCGTGCACTCGCGAATCGCGCCGATGTGCTGATCGCGCAGCGCGAAGCCCAAGCGGCGCAGGCCGATGCGCGCCTCGCGTCACGCGAGCGCATCCCGTTGCCTGCGATTTCCGCCGGCTACAAGGGTGAGCGAGTGCAAAGTGGCGCCAGCATGTCAGGGGTTTCGCTTTACGGTTTTGTGGCAGGATTCTCCCTCCCGCTTCCGCTGCTCGACCGCCGCGCCGGTGCCGTTTCCGCGGCCGATGCCACCGCCCGCCAGATGGACGCCGATGCCGACGTGGCGAGACGTCGGGTGTCGCGAGACGTGCTCGACGCCCTGAGCGCCCTTCGCAGCAGCGAAGCGGAACATGCCGCCCTCCAGCCGTTCGTTGGTGCTGAATCGCGCCTCGCGTTACGGGCGGTGCAGGCCGCGTATGCTGAGGGTGAGATCACGCTGGCCGAGTGGCTAGAGGCCGTGCGCGCTTGGCAGGAGACGGAGCTCGCCGTGTTGATCTTGACCACCGACATCGCGCTGCGCCGCGCCGAACTCGCGCGCGCGGTCGGTCTCTCGCTCTTCCCCACTACTGAATCGAATCGATGACTGCCCCCTCTCTATTCCAAACGATCGCTGCCGTGAGTGTGGCCGCTGCCGTGCTGGCCGCGTGCGGTGCATCGAACAGCGCGAGCAACGCCGCCGTGTCGGCTGACGAGCCGGCGGGAGGCGCCATCACGCAGTGGACCGACAGCACGGAGCTCTTCATGGAGCATCCCGCGCTCATCGTGGGCGCGCCCGACAAGTTCGCCGTGCATCTCACCGATCTCACGGATTTCGCGCCGCTGCGCTCGGGACGTATCACCCTGACGTTCACGCCGCGTGGTGGCGGAGCGCCGGTGGTGGTGGTGCAGGACGCCCCGCGTTCGCCGGGCATCTATGGGCCGAGCCCTACGTTCACCACCCCAGGCGTGTACGATCTCGTCATTCGTGTGGAGAGCCCGCAGGCACGCGACCGTCTCAACGTGCCGGGGCTGACGGTCTACGCGAATGCGGCGGCCGCCCCGCGCGACTCCGGCGGCGCCGAGAGCGGGATCTCCTTTCTCAAGGAGCAGGCGTGGAAGACCCCGGGGTTCCGCTCAGCGTTCGCGACCGATGGTGAGCTGGCGGGCACGTTCGAGGCGCCCGGCGTAATCGAACCGGCCGCCGGTCGCTTCGCGCAAGTGAGTGCTCCCATCTCGGGACTCGTCGACGCGTCGGGTGTGGCCAATGCGCCGTCACCCGGCATGCGCGTGTCGCGCGGACAGACGCTGGCACTTCTGATGCCGTCCCTCGGCGATGCCGGGAGCGCAGCCTATGCTGAAGCCCGCGCACGCCTGGCTGAGGCGGAAGACGAACATGCGCGCGCGGTGCGGCTTTATGCGGTCGAGGCCGTGCCGCAGCGTCGGGTGCACGAGGCCGAGATTCGTCTCGCGGCGGCGCGTGAGGCGCTCGCTGGCTACAGTGGCGGTGAGTTGTTGGGGGGACGCGTTGCCGTGCGCGCGCCCGTCGCGGGTGTGATTGCCGACCGGCGCGTGACACCGGGCAGTCGGGTCGAGGCAGGGACGCTGCTCTTCACAGTCGTCGATCCGTCTGTCGTGTGGCTCCGCGTGAACGTGCCTGCCGCGCAGGCGGCCACGGTATCCCGTACGTCCGGCGTGGAGTTCCGCGTGGAAGGCTCTGAGCGCGTGTACACGGCGCGCCGCGTGGTCTCCCTCGGCAGCGTGATCGACAGCGTGTCGCGCTCGGTACCGCTGTTGCTCGAGGTGGCGAACAGCGACGGTACGCTGAAAATTGGCGCCGGTGCGCGCGTAGCCGTGCGCAACGGGCAGCGCACGTCGGGGGTGACTGTACCCGGTTCCGCCGTGCTCGATGAAGATGGTCGCCCAATCGCCTACGTGCAGGTGGAAGGCGAGACCTTCGAGAAGCGCGTGCTCACCCTCGGCGCTCGCGACGGCGGCCGCGTCCTCGTGCGTGACGGCATCCGCGCGGGCGAGCGCGTGGTGACCGGCGCCGCGTATCAGGTGCGGCTGGCATCGCTTTCCACGGCCGTGCCCGCGCACGGTCACGAGCATTGAGGCGCGCATGTTGAATCGCTTGATCGCGTGGGCGTTGGTCAATCGCGTCATCGTGCTCGCCACGTCCGTGCTCATGCTGATCGGCGGTGCCTACACCGCGTGGCGTATGCCGGTGGATGTGTTCCCCGATCTCACGGCGCCAACGGTGACGGTGCTTACCGAAGCTCACGGCATGGCGCCGGAAGAAGTCGAAGCGTTGGTGTCGTTCCCCATCGAAACGTCGGTGAATGGCGCCACGGGTGTGCGCCGCGTGCGCTCGTCCACGGCGCAGGGCATCTCGGTGGTGTGGGTCGAGTTCGACTGGGGAACGGACATCTTCCGCGCGCGGCAAATCGTTGCAGAGAAGCTGCAGACGGTGGCGGCGGCACTCCCCACGGGTATCTCCGCACCGGTATTGGCGCCCGTGTCGAGTGTGATGGGCGAGATCCTCATGATCGGGCTTACCGGCACGCAGTCGCCAACGGAGCTGCGCACGGTGGCGGATTGGACCATCCGCCGTCGCCTGCTTGCGGTGCCCGGTGTGGCGCAAGTGATCCCCATCGGTGGAGCCGTGAAGCAGTATCAGGTGCTCGCTGATCCAGCGCGCATGATGATGGCCGGTGTATCGCTCGAGCAGGTCGTGCGCGCGGCGCGCGGCTCGAATGCCAACGCGTCGGGCGGCGTGTACATGGATCGCGGGCAGGAATACGTGGTGCGCGGCATCGGCCGTGTGCAGTCGGTGGCGGAAATCGCCAGTACGGTTGTTGCCGTGCGTGGTGGTACGCCGGTCACGCTGGGGCAGGTATCCGATGTGACGGTGGGTATGGCTCCCACGTTCGGCGACGGCAGTGTGAACGCGCAGCCCGGTGTGGTGCTTGCGGTGCAGAAGCAGCCGGGTGCGAACACCTTGGAACTCACGGAGCGTATCGAGCGGGAACTCGCGACCATTCAAGCCACATTGCCGGCCGGCATGAAGGTGCACGCGGAACTCTTCCGGCAGGCGAGCTTCATTCGGGTTGCGGTGGACAACGTGGTGAAGGCGCTGCGTGATGGCGCCGTGCTCGTCGTGGTCGTGCTCTTCCTGTTCCTGTGGAACCTGCGGGCGACGGCCATCTCCCTCGTGGCCATTCCGCTCTCGCTCGTCGTGGCCATCTTCGCCATGCAGCTGCTCGGCATCAGCATCAATACCATGACGCTGGGCGGCATGGCCATCGCTATCGGTGCCCTGGTAGACGATGCCATCATCGACGTGGAGAATGTGTTTCGTCGGCTCAAGGGGAATTATCGTCGCCCCGCCGCCGAGCAACAGCCGGCCCTACGCGTGGTGTACGATGCATCGAAGGAGATTCGGGCGAGTATCGTGAACGCCACGCTCATTATCATCGTGGTGTTCATCCCCTTGTTCTTCCTTGGCGGTGTAGAGGGGCGCCTGCTGCGCCCGCTCGGATTCGCCTACGTGGTGTCCATTCTCGCTTCGCTCCTCGTGGCGGTGACGGTTACCCCGGTGTTGTGCGCGTACCTGCTGCCGAACTCCAAGGCAGTGCGGCGCGAAGAGGAAAGCCGCCTCGTGGTGTGGCTCAAGGCGCGGTATGCCCGCGTGCTCACGCCGGTGCTGGCGCACCCCAAACGTGTGCTCAGTGGCGCCGTGATCGCCCTCTTCCTGAGCATGGCGGCCATTCCCATCCTCGGCTCCGCATTCCTGCCGGAGTTCAACGAAGGGGCGCTTACGGTCTCCGTGGTCACCGTCCCCGGCACGTCGCTTGAGGAGTCGAACATGATTGGTCTGCGGGTGGAGCAGATCCTCAAGTCCAAACCTGCGGTGATCAACACGGATCGTCGGCAGGGGCGGGCCGAGCTCGACGAGCACGCGCAAGGCGTGAATGCGGCAGAAATCGACGTCACGCTGCGCGACGATGCCGACAAGGAGGCGCTGTTTGAGGAACTCCGCAACGAGTTCACGGCGATCCCCGGCACGAACGTCACCATCGGACAGCCCATCGGGCATCGCATCGACCACATGCTGTCGGGCACACGGGCGAACATCGCGGTGAAGCTGTTCGGGCCGGACTTGTATCAGCTCCGGCAGATCGGCACGCAGATTCGCGACGTGATGGCGGGCGTCCCCGGCGTGGCGGACCTGCAGCTCGAACAACAGTCCGATGTGCCGCAGCTCCGCATCACGGCCGACCGCGCGGCGCTCGCGCGGTACGGCATGACAGTGGGGCAACTCGCCGACGCCATCGACGTGGCACTGAACGGCGAAGCGGTTTCGCAGGTGCTCGAAGAGGGGCGCAGCGTCGATCTCGTTGTACGCTACCCGGAGGCGTACCGCCTCAATGCTGAGGCCATTGCGGCGGTTTCGTTCGACACGCCCACAGGCCAGCATGTACCGCTGTCACAGCTTGCGAGCGTAACGGTTGACCGTGGCCCCAACACCATTTCTCGCGAGAACGTGCAGCGCAAGATCGTGGTGCAGGCCAACGTCGCTGGCCGGGACCTCGGCAGCACCGTGGCGGACATCGAGCGCGCGGTGCGCGCGGGGGTAACGCTCCCGCCAGGGTACTTCGTGGAGTACGGTGGGCAATTCGAGGCGCAGGCGGAGGCCACGCGCGCGCTGTTGGCGCTCTCGCTGCTGTCGGTGGCGGCTATTTTCCTGCTGCTCTACGGTGAGTTTGGCTCCGCGCGGACCGCCGGCCTGGTGATGGCGAACCTACCGCTCGCGCTCATCGGGGGCGTGGTGGCGGTGTTGCTGACCGGGGGAGTGGTGAGCATCGCATCACTCGTGGGCTTCGTGACGCTGTTCGGGATCGCTACGCGCAACGGCATTCTGCTCGTCGCGCACTATCGCCAGTTGCTCGCGGAGGGTGTGCCGTTCGCGGAGGCCATCACGCGCGGCTCTCTTGAGCGTCTGTCTCCGATTCTGATGACGGCGCTCACGGCGGGGTTGGCGCTTATCCCCCTCGCCTTCGGCGGAGGCGAGCCCGGGAACGAGCTGCAGACCCCTATGGCCATCGTCATCCTTGGTGGCCTGCTCTCGGCCACGGTGCTCAACATGATCGTCTTGCCGGCACTCTATTGGCTGTACGGTGCGCGCGACGTGCCGACCACGGAGGCGGCGATATGACGCGTGAACGTTGGGCGCGCTGGGCGCCCCTCCTCGCCGCGGCCATGCTCAGTACTCTGCCGAGCGCGCTGCTCGCGCACGGAGTTTCCGTCGGGGACAAGGGCTACATCCAGGAAACCTTCGGGGTACGTCTGGTGCCGTTCCTCTACCTCGGCGCCAAGCACATGGTTACCGGCTACGATCATATCCTGTTCCTGTGCGGGGTGATCTTCTACCTGTACCGCGTGCGCGACATCGCTACGTATGTCACGCTCTTCGCGGTGGGCCATTCGAGTACGCTCATCGTGGGCGTCCTCACAAAGATCAGCGTGAGTCCGTACCTCATCGACGCGATCATCGGGTTCTCGGTCGCGTACAAGGCGCTCGACAATGTGGGCGCGTTTCAGAAGTGGTTTGGCGTGCAGCCGAACCCTCGGGCCGCGACGCTGGTGTTTGGCCTGTTCCATGGCTTTGGCCTCGCCACCAAGCTGCTCGACTTCGACATGGACCCCGAGGGGCTCGTGCAAAATCTGCTCGCGTTCAACGTGGGCGTTGAAGTCGGTCAGATGCTCGCGCTTACCGTGGTGCTTCTCGCGATGAGCTACTGGCGGCGGTCGTCGTCGTTTCTCCGAAGCGGTTTTACGGTCAACATGCTGTTGCTGGTGGCCGGTCTCCTGCTCGTGGGCTACCAGCTCACGGGCTACTTCTCCACACAAGCCTAAGGTTCCGTTATGATCGCACTCCTTTCCCGGCTGATGGTCCTCCCGGTGTCGCTCTCCATGTCGTCACCGGCCGCGCTGCCGGCCGTGTCACTCTCCAATGTCGCAGCAACCGTCGCTGCGCAGGCGAAGCGCGATTCGATGACCGTCACCATCGCGCCGGCCAAGCGCATCGAGGTGAAGCTTGTGATGAAGAAGGGCGAGAAGGCCACCTTCGAGTGGTCTACCAACGGCGCCGAAGTCGGCTACAACCTGCATGGCGAGGTGCCCACCGATCCCAGCGTGAAGGCGCACATCTATCAGCGCGGCTCGTCGAAGGGCGAGAAGGGCAGCATCGAAGCGGTGTTCGATGGGGTGCACGGCTGGTCGTGGCGCAACACCGGTGAGCAGCCGGTCACCGTGACGGTGAAGGCGAGCGGGCAGTTCTCCGCGCTCAAGAAGATGTGATGACCGCTCCGTCTCACATCCCCGAGGGGCCAAGCCTCGCGTCGCTGCGGCGCGCGTCGGTCATTGCCGTGGTGATCGCGGTGGTGCTGGTCGTGATCGCCGTGCTCCCCGCCGAGTACGGCGTCGATCCCACGGGGATCGGCCGTCGCATCGGACTCACACAGATGGGTCGGCTCAAGCAGGAACTCGCCAAGGAAGCCATCGAGGACGCGCGTGCGGACTCGGTGGCTGCCGCCGCGGCGGCCGGGACTTAGCTAGTCCTCGAGCACGAGATCGCCGCACGCCACGGGGCGCGGGTCGCGTGGTGATGCGGTTACGGCCACATGAAATCCACCGGTGTCGGGGAGGGCGAGGCGCAGCGTCACCGTGCCCACGCCCTTGCCCTCCTTGCCGATGCGAATGGTGGGGTACGCGGCGGCGTCGCCGAATACCTCACCGGGCTTCGCGCACGTGCCGTATCGTACCCGCCAGCTGCGCACGGCGCCCGGGGCGTCGTTGCGCTGCGCCAACTCCACGAAGGTGGTGTTGGGCGCCTTGCCGGCGAACATCTCAAGGTCACCGCGCATGGCGCCGCCGTTTACAGCGATGGCGGTGCCGGCCCACACGTCGTGCAGACGAGGGGCGGCGGCGAGTGGCGCCCAGAAGGGCGTCAGCAGCAGAAGGCGTAACGAACGTGAACGGCGCATACCCTTGAAAGTGCACTGCCACGTTCGCACTGCGCCATAGATGCCTCGCGGAATGCCGACATGGCGATCACGCCCGCTCCTGATTGGCACATCGCCATGAATGGGTGCCGGGTCCTCACGGAGGTCCCAAGGGCCAGAGGCGTGCCCTCAGAATGTCCGCGTGTATCCCAGCCGCACCACCTGTGTTTCGAAATAGTCGGTGCTCACGTACCGGAAATTGGTGCCCGTGATGGTACGGCGTACTTGATTGGTGTTCAGCAGATCGGTGGCATTCACCACCAGCTCGCCGCGCCCCTGCTGCACACGCTTGCGGAGCCCAACGTCCAACGCATACCGCGCGCCAATGCGCCCCTGCGGGAATAAATCCGGAGCCAGATAGATGCTCGACACCCGTGCCTCAACCCCACGCGGGAGTATCACGTTGGCGTTCACCTTCGCATTGCCGGAGATGAGCGATGCCGTGGCGGCCGTGTAGGTGACCGGAACGGGATAGCGGTTCAGTACCGAGAACGCGTTGATGGTGGTGCGGTACACATTGGCGTTGGTACTGAGCGTCAGACGGCGCGAGACGGTCTGCTGCCACACCAGCTCCGAGCCGGTGATCCGGCTACGCCCCGCGTTCTGAAACACATGGTAGAGCAGTGGACTCCCCGGTGCCTGCGTGGCAATGCGGGTAATGGTGGCGTCTACCATGCGGTGATACCCGGCGGCGTACAGGCTGCCACGCGTCCATGTGGTGCGATATCCCAGATCCACCGAGGTGGTGAACTGCGGTCGCAATCCGGGATTCCCCACTTTGATCAGCTCTGGCTCATCGTATTTGGGGAAAATGCGGATGTCGACTTCGTTGGGACGATCGACACGGCGGTTGAGGAAGAGGGAAAGCTTGTGATGCTCCGCCGGCTTCCACGCGATCCGCACTGTGGGGAACGGCTGGAAATAACGATAGCCGTCGCTGCGGTAGCTGTTGTGGGTAGGATTCACGTCATAATCCAGCACCAGCTGCTCCACGCGAAGCCCACCCTCTACTTCGACGGTGGGCGCTTCGTACACATAGGTCGCGTACGCGGCGGGAATCTTCTCGCGATAGGTCGCCCACCCGCCGGCTCCGCTG
>CANHTA010000013.1 GCA_947463135.1 Gemmatimonadota bacterium | reverse complement strand
TACCAGCGCCGATGTCCTGGCCGCCGACATGGTACGGGATATCGCCACCACCGTTGACGGCAAGGTCCGACTCACGCTTCTGCTGGCCGCCGCCGATGACGCAACGTTGGTGCGTGACGTACGACAGGCCATCGAGGCGCTGGCAGGCGTGACCGATGTCCGCGTTGACGTACGCGACCCCGCGCAAGCTGAACCCACGCCGGCGCGTCGCGCGCCAACCTCCCCACCCAACACCATGAATCAGCCCCAAGCGCCCGCCACCGGCGGCATGGGCCGCGCCCTGCCTGTCATGGACGCCGCTCCCAAGGCGCCCCCGAAGGTCCCCGAGCCGGTGGCCTACCCGAACCTCGGTCGCATCATTGCCGTGTCGTCGGGCAAGGGCGGCGTGGGGAAGAGCACGGTGGCGGTGAACCTTGCCGTGGCGCTCGCCAAGATGGGCAAACGCGTCGGCATCATGGACGCCGACATCTATGGCCCCAACTTGCCCCTCATGCTGGGCGTGGATGCCGCCCCCTCCGTGGTGGACGAGAAGATCATCCCCCTCGAGGCCTACGGCATCAAAGTCATGTCCATCGGCTTCCTGATCGAGAAGGAACAGCCGGCCATCTGGCGCGGCCCGATCGTGATGAAGATCCTCACGCAGTTCCTGAAGGACGTGGCGTGGGGACAGCTTGACTACTTCCTCGTGGACATGCCGCCGGGCACCGGCGACGCGCAGCTCTCGCTCGTGCAGGCCACGCAGGTGCATGGCGCGGTGATCGTGACCACGCCGCAGCAGGTGTCGGTGGGTGATGCGCTCCGCGGCGTCAAAATGTTTGAACGCACCGCCGTCCCCGTGCTCGGCATCGTGGAGAACATGTCGTACTTCGAAAACCCCGAAACTGGCAAGCCGATCGCCGTCTTCGGCACCGGCGGCGGCGCGCGGTTGGCGGCGGAAACCAACCTGCCGCTCATCGGACAGGTGCCACTCGATCCGCGCATTCAGGAAGGCGGCGATACCGGACGTCCGATCGTCGACGCCGAACCGACGTCGCGTGCGGCGAAGGAACTGGAGGCCGTCGCCCAGCGGGTCGTGGAGCGCCTTGTCGGCATCTACGGCGCGTAAGCAAACCGTGAACGACACCACCCCGACGGCTCAGCATGCATACGATGCACTGCTCGCCGGCATGACGCCGGCCGAGCGGCTGCAACGCATGCTATCACTGTCGTGCCTTGCACGAAATCTCGCGTGGGCGGGAGCAGAGCGCGCGGTGGGGCATCTCGGGCGACCGAAAGTGGTGGAGCGATTTTTCGTGCAACTTTATGGCCCAGATTTTGTGGTGCCGCAGGCTCTATTGTTGGCCGCCGCAGCCCACCCGATGGAGCCTGCGGTGCCAAGGCAGTGCTTGTAGCACCTCTTAACCTGCGTAATCTGCTGGAACGCGCGATTGCACGCTGAAGTCGATGCCCCGCGCGGCGCACTCGTCGGGGAGCCGTTAGCCCTCACGATTCGCCGCGTGGCGCTGCCGGCGGTCGTCGCGAACCTGCTCATGACCACGTTTCACAACGTGGACACGTACTGGATCGGACGCACGCTCGGCCCCGATGCACTCGCCGCGGCCACGAGTTCGATCTTCTGGATCTGGCTCGTCATCTCGATCGGCGAAATGGTCAGCATCGGCCTCGATGCGATCGCCGCGCGAAGACATGGGGAACGCCGCCCGTCGGAGGCGGCACGCACAATCAGTGAAGGCTTCGTGCTTGCCCTACTCTTGGGCGGCGCGATCGCGCTGGCCACGCCGTTCCTGTTGCACTGGCTCTTCGCCGTGATGAACACCGGCGCCGCGGTAAGTGCCATCGGTCGCGAGTACCTCGGCACGTATCTGCTCGGCATGCCGCTCATCTTCGGCTTCTTCGCCGTGGATGCCGCCTTTCGCGCGAAGGGCGACACACGCACGCCGCTGTATATCCTGGTGGTCACCACTGTGTTCGGGCTCGTGCTCGACCCGATCCTCATTCGCGGCTTCGGCCCCATACCCGCGTTTGGTATTCGCGGCGCCGCGCTCGCCACGCTCGTGCCGCGTGGACTCGGCTGCATTGCCGGCGTGATCATCCTGCAACGGCGCAGCATGCTGCGATGGGCGAAGCCGCGGTGGGATGTGATCGCGAGTATCGCGCGAGTGGGCGCCCCGGCCGCGCTCACAGGCGTCGCGTTCAGCGCGATCTACGTGCTGCTCACACGCATCACTACGCAGTTCGGAACGCCCGCCCTGGCGGCACTTGGGTTGGGCTTTCGTATTGAGAGCGTGGTGTACGTGGTGTCGGTAGGCATGGGTGCGGCCGTGGCGGCGATCGTGGGGCAGAGCATGGGTGCCGATGATCCCGATCGTGCCGAACGCGCGGGCTGGACCGCCACCGGCATCGTGAGCGCCGTCGGTGCGGTAATGGCGGGCGCGTCGTTCGTCTTCGCCGAAAACTTCGCGGCCATTTTTTCGACCGATCCGGCCGTGATCGCCGAGGCGGCGCACTACCTTCGCATTGCCGCGTTCTCGCAGCTGTTTCTAGGCGCCGAGGTGGTGCTGGAAAGTGCGATGGGCGGGGCAGGATGGACGCTGTGGCCGATGATCGGCTCAAGCACGATCACGCTGTCGCGATTGCCTATCGGCGCGTGGGCGGCGGCACAGTGGGGCACCAGCGGCTTGTGGTGGACGCTGGCGCTCACGGCGGCGGCGCGCGGCCTATTGATGGCCGCGCTGTGGGGCAGTGGACGGTGGCGTCGCGTGCGGGTGTAACGCGTTCCTGCGCTGCACCACCCCTTACTTCGCGAGTGATCGCTGCAGCGGATCTGCCCACTTGAAGTCTTTTATCACGTTGGCGGTGCAGGTAGGCGGCCCGACTGCGACTGTCGCGCGGTCTGGCCGTGGAGTTCGCACCAATGATGCGTTGACATCATTGCGGTGATGCGTTAGCATCATTTATGCGCACGACTATCGATCTCGACGACGCGCTCCTCCAGCGCCTGCGTGACACGGCCCACCGCGAAGGGGTGCCGTTCAAGGCGCTGCTGCATCGCGTGATACTGCGCGGCCTGGAAATGCCGCCGGAGGCACAGGTGCCCTATCGCACTCCGTCGTATTCGATGGGGCAGGTGCGTGAAGGCATCGATCTGGTGAAAGCGCGATGGATCGCGGACGACCTCGAGGACGAAGAGATCATCCGCAAGATGGCCGAAGGCCGTTAGCGCGTGATCATCCCCGACGTGAATCTGCTGGTGTACGCCGTGCACGCCGAGAGCGAACAGCACCCCGCCGCCCGGGCGTGGCTGGATGCCCTGCTCACGGGTGATGAGCCGGTGGGCTTCTCGTGGACCGTGCTCACCGGGTTCATTCGCGTGAGTACGAATCCGCGTGTGGTCTCGTCGCCTGCTCGGCTCGATCGTGCCACGGAATTGGTGGACCTGTGGCTTCAGCAGCGCATCGTGAGCGTGGTCGAGCCCGGACTCGGGCATTGGCCGATTCTGCGCGCCTTGCTGCGCGAAGCCGGCCGCGGTAGCAACCTCACCACCGACGCGCATCTCGCGGCCCTGTGCATTGAGCGTGGCGCCACGCTGCACAGCGCCGACGGCGACTTCGCGCGCTTTCGCGGACTGCGCTACGAAAACCCGCTGCGCTGAGCCTTCGGCCGTCCTACCGCACCGCCACCCCGGTGAACAGCGCGCCGTTCACCAGAAAGTGCACCCAGATGCTGGCCACGTAGCCCAGAGCAATCGCCCAGCTCCACTTCAGGTGCGCCATAAACGTGTATGTGCCACGCGCCTGGCCCATCAGCGCCACGCCAGCCGCGCTCCCGATGGACAACAACGAACCCCCAACGCCGGCCGTCAGTGTCACCAAGAGCCACTGCCCCACGTCCATCGCTGGTTGCATGGAGAGCACGGCAAACATCACCGGGATATTGTCGATCAGGGCCGAGAGCACCCCGATGGTGATGTTGGCGGTTGTCGCTCCGTAGTCGCCATAGGCCACATGTGAGAGCAACTCGAGATAGCCAATGGTGCCGAGTCCGCCCACGCAGAGCATCACACCGTAGAAAAACATGAGCGTGTCCCATTCGGCCCGCTCAAGATGTTTGAACACGTCAAACGGTTCCCGTTCGGCGCCGGCGTGTGATACCACTTCAAACGGGTTATCGGAATCCACACTGTGGAGTTCCAATCGTGCGGCCGTTCCGCGTAACGCGGCCAGGCGTGCCGCCGCGCGAACCGCGGCGCGTTGCAGGGTCCACCCGTACACCTTCAATACGCCGAGCCCGGTCATCATGCCAATCACCGGCGGCAAGTGCAAGAACTGATGCACGCACACGGTGGCCACAATCGTGAGCATAAACAGTCCGACAATCACAAACGCGCCGGGCTGTAGTCGCATCGGTTTGGTAATCGGGGCGGGTCGACCTACACCCACGGCGATGCTCATGATGGCAGCTGGAACCAGCCAGTTCACCAGCGACGGCAGAAACAGGGCGAAGAATCCGGAGAAGGAAACAAGTCCCTTCTGCCAGACCATCAGCGTGGTGATATCGCCGAATGGCGAAAACGCCCCTCCGGCATTGGCGGCGACAACGATGCTGATGAGTGACACAATGACAAAGCGCGGGTGCCCCACGCCCACGCTCATCACCACTGTGCCCATGAGCAGCGCGGTGGTCAGGTTATCGGCAATCGGCGAAATACAAAACGCAAGACCGCCCGTCATCCAGAACAAGCTCCGCAAGCTGAAGCCGCGAGACACCATCCATCCACGGAGCGCATCGAACACGCCGCGCTCTTCCATGGAGTTGATGAACGTCATGGCAACCAGCAAAAACAAAAAGAGCTCGGCGTACTCCAGCAGGTTGTGCCGAACCATTTCTTCGGCGACGTGCGCGAGGGCGCGTGCCGTTTGTGGATCGCTTGCCGCGCTGGCCGCCATGGTATAGCGCCAGCCAATCAGCGCCCAGATGATGCCAGCGGCCACCAGCACCGGCATGGATTTGCGAATGTGCAGAAACTCTTCGCCCACCACTACGGCATAGGCCAGCACAAACACCACGAGGGCGGTGACACCCATCCAAGTCGCCGTCAGATCGAGCGGAGCGGCGGCGTTTGCGATTTCAACCATGCTGTAGAATAGCCCCGGATCCTCCCGAGGCTGCACCGCTCAGCGGTCGCCGTCGATTCCCGGCTCCGTGTCCGCCGCTGAGGGAAGGGGCCGGCGAGCCGCCACCACCCCCTGAATGGGGGTGGGCGTTTGCCAAACCGGCGCCACCGATCCCGAGGGCGTGGTGCGCTGCCAGTCCCGCGCGCTGTTGGCTGACGCCGTCGTACTCCAGCGGACGCCCCCAAACGGGCCACCGTGCACGGTGCCGAAGCGCACAAAGAGCCGTGACATACCGAGACGGGACTTTACGACCGCCCCAACCCCTACGGTGGCCATCGCCCAGGTAAAGGCCACCGCAATGAGGCGGGTGATCCCCCCCGCGACCGGGATGGGGGCAGCCAGTGCGGCACCAAACCAGATGAGACTGAGCGTGGCCAAGCCAACCGTGAGCCCACGCAAGGCCGCCCCACGCTCCGAGCTGTTGGCGCCGCGGCCGGCGAGGGCTCGGCCGATGACGATGGCTACGGCCAGCATGCCAAGGGTGAAGGCACCCGCCAGCGCCAGCACCCATGCCAGCACGACAATGGGGATGGCAAGCAGGCCGATCACGGTGATGGCGAACGCGGCCACGAGCAGCACCAGCATAGGAATGGCGAGGGCTTGTACGGAGAGCCCAACCCAGAAGCTGGCGGAGATTTCGCGGGCCGCCGTTTTGGCGACGGCGGTGAGCGCCTCTTCGGCCGAGGTGAGCACCACAAGACCGATCAGCAGCCCGACACCAAACACGCCGGCGACGGCGATGAGGTTGCTCGTGGTGATGAGCATCTGCGTTGCCTCAGCGGGCCCGACGGGAGGCTGTCGCGAGCGCCCGCAATCCGACCACCCCCATACCGGCGATCGCGACAAATCCCCCCACGGCTAACGCGGCCAGCGCCGGTGATCCGCCACGGAGGACGTCGATCCCCGGCTGGCCGAGAACGGTGGTGGCCAAATCGTTTGTGGCCGCAATGACCTGCGCGCGCACATCCTCGGCGCCTAACTGGGTGAGAATGAAGGCCATGTCGGCCCGGGCCACCAGCCACGTGGCGCCCGCGGTGGCCAGTCCCGCGGTAATCGCGGCGCCGAATCCGGCCGCCAAGCGGGCGGGCTGGGAGGCGGGAACGAGCTGGCCGACGGTGCGTGCTGCGGCGGCATGCCAGGGCTCGAACACCTGCACCTGCGCCATGACCCGGTCGGAAAAGTTGGCCGAGGGGGCGAAATCGGGGAGCGCATCGAGGGCGACCATGAGGTCCCGGGCCCGGTCAAACTCGAGACGACAGGACGCACACGACCGGACGTGCGCTCTGAGGGGAGCGACGCCAAACCCATCCTCGCCGTCGAGGAGGAGTTCGATCTCATCTGGTCTTAGGTGCTGGACATGCATGGGTGGCCTCTTCGGGGACTACGCCTCTGCGCGCGGCAGGTTTCAGCAGGATTCAGACAGGGCAGCATGCGCCTCATTCCCGGAGCCCCTCCAGGGCCTTCCGGAGCTCATGGCGGGCGCGGTGGATGTAGGTTTTCACGGTGCCGAGCGGCAGGTCGAGCGTGGCGGCAATCTCTTCATACGACCGGCCTTCCACATGACGGAGCATGATGCACGCCCGGTACTCCGGTCGGAGCGCGGCGATGGCCTGCTCAATGGCCGTGCCAAGCTCCTTGGACTCCAATTCGTCGAGGGCGCTTTCCTGGTCGGCCGACAGCTCGATGGTGGTGGCCTCCACGTCGCTGGCCGACGACGCATGGGGGGACCCGTCAATGCTGATGGTATCCAGCCGACGACGACGCAGGTGATCGATGGCCACATTGTTCGCGATCTTGAACAGCCAGCTGGAAAACTTGAACTCCGGGCTGTACTTGTCGATGTGGTTGAGCACCTTCACGAAGGCATCCTGCGCGAGGTCTTCGGCCAGTTCGCGGTCTCGAACCATCCGGTACACGAGCGAAAAGACCGGGCGTTCGTAGCGGCGCACAAGCTCGCGGAACGCGAGTTCCCGCCCTTGCTGGGCTAAACGAACGACATCGGCATCGGGGAGTGTTCCCAGCTCGTCGAGAGTCTGCATCGGAACGGATAACCTAGCATGGTCATCCGCTTGCTCGCACTCCCCCGCCTGTCGATGTTTCGCAGATGCCAGTCGCCCCGCCGCCCCCGCAGTCCCCTCCTCCCCACTCCTCCGCCGGTCGGGCCGCCCAGGCCGCACGTGGGGAAGGGAAGCGCGAGTACGTGCAGCAGATGTTCTCGGACATTGCCCCGCGATACGATCTGCTCAATCACGTGTTGTCGATGAACATTGATAAGGGGTGGCGGAAGAAGGCGTTGCGCGCGCTCGAGTGGACGCAGCGCCCAACCGGGACCTTCCTCGACCTCTGCGCGGGCACGCTCGATGTGGGCGCCGCACTCGTGAAGCAGCGCGGTTTTTCGGGCTTCGTGGCGGGGGCGGATTTCGCCGTGCCGATGCTGCGGCATGGGCACGGCAAGGCCTCCCCCCACCTGCTTGCGCCCGTGGGTGCCGATGCGCTCGCGCTGCCCTTTGCCAGTGTCTCCCTCGACGGCGCCATTGTGGCCTTCGGGATCCGCAATGTGGCCGATCTCGATGCCGGCCTACGCGAAGTGCACCGCGTGTTGAAGCCCGGTGCACGGTTTGTGATCCTCGAGTTCTCCACGCCGCCGCTGGCGATCGTTCGTGCGTTCTATCATCTCTACTTCCATCATGTGTTGCCGCTGATCGGCAAGCTCGTAAGTGGGCATGGCACCGCTTACACCTATCTCCCCATGTCGGTGTCGCACTTTCCCACCGAGGAGACGCTCGCGACCCGACTCCGTGCGGCGGGCTTCACGGCGGTCACATGGCAGCGGCTGACCTTCGGGATTGCCGCCATTCATGTGGGGACGGCCTGATGCCCCAGCCGATACCGATGCGTTCCCCGATGCCCCCCCGCTGATGTCCCTCGATACGCTCTCTGACTTCATCGTCGCCATTGAACGTGCCGGCGAATTGCATCGCATAACCGAGCCGGTGAAGGTCCATCTGGAGATCACCGAGATCGCTGATCGCGTGTCCAAGATGCCCGGTGGCGGCAAGGCGCTGCTCTTCGAGCATCCGATTCTCCGCGATGGAACGCGCTCGGCGTACCCGGTTGCCATCAATCTGTTCGGCTCCATGCGGCGGATGGCCATGGCGCTTGGTGTGGATGACCTTGATGCCATCGGTGCACGCATTACCGCGCTGCTGGATCTCAAGGTACCTGATGGGTTTCTGGGGAAGTTGTCGCTGTTGCCACGCCTCCTTGAACTGTCAAAGTTTCCGCCGCGGACGAAAGGCGGCACGCCGTCATGTCAGGACATCGTGTGGCAGGGTGACGAGATTGATCTCGACAAAATCCCGGTGCTGCACTGTTGGCCCGAAGATGGTGGGCCATTTGTGACGATGACCGCCGTGATCAGCAAGGATCCGGTACGCGGGATCCGCAACGTTGGCATGTATCGGGTGCAGCAGCTCGACAAGAAGTCGGTTGCGATGCACTGGCAGCGTCACAAAACGGGCGCCGAGCATATGCGGCAGATGGCCGAGCGCGGCGAGAAGATGCCCGTGTGCATTGTGGTGGGCGCCGATCCGGCGAGCATGTTTTCCGCCAGCGCACCGCTGCCTCCGAACATCGACGAGTTTCTGTTTGCCGGGTTCTTACGGCGTGATCCCGTGAAGTTGACCAAAGCCGTGACGTGCGATCTGGAAGTCCCAGCGGACGCCGAGTTCGTGATTGAAGGATACATCGATCCCGCGGAAGCCTTGGTGGTGGAAGGGCCATTCGGGGATCACACCGGGTTCTACTCGGAGGCCGACTTATACCCGAAGGTGCACGTCACGGCCGTGACGATGCGTAAGCACGCGGTGTACTCCACCACCATCGTGGGCCGTCCGCCCATGGAAGACTTCTACCTCGGCCACGCCACCGAACGGATTTTTCTCCCGTTGCTCAAGCTCACGACGCCCGAGGTGGTGGATTACCATATGCCGGCTGAGGGCGGCTTTCACAATCTGGTGTTTGTGAGCATCGACAAGAAGTATCCGGGACACGCCGACAAGGTGATGCATGCCCTATGGGGACAGGGACTGATGTCGCTGGCCAAGGTGTTGGTGGTGGTGGATAAGGAGGTGAACGTGCGCAATCCGGTGGAAGCGTGGTGGGTGGCGCTGAACAACATGGATCCGCAGCGCGATGTGCGCTTCACGATGGGGCCGGTGGATGTGCTCGATCATGCCAGTCGGGCCTTTACCTATGGCAGCAAGATGGGCATTGACGCGACGCGGAAGTGGCCGGAGGAAGGGTTCACACGCGCCTGGCCGAAGGTGATCACCATGGATGAGGCCACGCAGCGGGCGGTTGACGCCAAGTGGTCTCGGCTGGGCCTGTGAGCGGCGTTCTCTCGCCAAAGGGGGCACGCGACGGACAGCTGATCACCGGTGATGCACTAGTGGTTCGGCTTGCCAATTTCGTGAAATTGCCGCACACCGTCTTTGCGATGCCCTTCGCCTTGGTCGGCGTGCTCTGCGCAAGCATGGTTGCACCGGTAACCGTACCGATGGTTGGGTGGGTGGTGCTGGCCTTTACCGCGGCGCGCTTTGCCGGCATGGGTTTTAACCGGATTGTGGATCGCGATATTGATGCCATCAACCCGCGTACCGCGCTGCGCGAACTTCCCGCGGGCACGTTATCACTCGCTCAGGCGAAGGGCGCTGTGGCCGCGGCCAGCCTACTATTTTTTTTCGCATCGTGGCAGCTGAACGGGCTGTGCCTGCTGCTTTCGCCGATCGCGCTGCTCTGGGTGCTTGGCTACAGCTACACCAAGCGTTTTACGCGCTACTCGCACCTGTGGCTGGGCGTTGGCCTATCGATTGCGCCCGTTGGCGGCTATCTCGCGGTTACCGGCGCATGGAGCGATCCTTGGTGGTTCCTGTGTCTGTTGGCGCTGGCGGTCGCGTGCTGGAGCGGCGGCTTCGATATGCTGTATGCGCTGCAGGACGCGGAGTTTGATCGCCGACACGGCCTGTATAGTATGCCCTCGGCAATTGGCGTCACGAAGGCCATTCGTTTTTCGCGGGTGTTGCATGTGGTGGCGGTGAGCTGTCTGTCTGTGGTGGTCGCGTCACAGCCACTGGGCACCGCGGTGCCCGCCGTGCAGATGGTGTTGTGGGGGGGCGTCGCGTTTGTGGCGGCGATGTTGGTGTGGGAGCATCGTATGGTGAAAGCCGATGACCTGACCAAGCTCGACGCGGCCTTCTTCACCATGAATGGTGTTATTTCGCTTGGCTTTCTCGCCGTCTTCGCGGTTGCCCGCGTTCTTGCTTCCGGATTGTCCACATGAGCTCTGCCCGTCATCCGATTGTGCTGGCGATTACGGGTGCCTCGGGGGCACCGTATGCCGTGCGCCTACTGCAGCAGCTGGTGGAGCAGCAGGTTCCCACCTGGCTGATTGTGTCAAATCACGGATTCCGTTTGCTGGCGACGGAGAGCGCCATCCCGGATCTTGCTGCGCTGCGCGCGCAGATTGGGGGCGAGGGGTTTGATCGTTGGGTAACGGTGTTCAACGACCATGACCGTGGAGCCGCGCCGGCATCGGGTTCTGCCCGCTCCAGCGGGATGGTGGTGTGCCCCTGCAGCATGGGCACGGTGAGTGCGATTGCGCATGGGTCGTCGCGTTCCTTGGTGGAGCGCGCCGCCGATGTGGCGCTCAAAGAGCGTCGCCGGCTCATTCTGGTTCCACGGGAAACGCCCCTGTCGCTCATTCACCTTGAGAATCTCACGCAGGTGACTCGTGCCGGCGCCACGGTCATCCCGGCGGCGCCGGGTTTCTACCACCAGCCCGAGCGCATCAGCGACTTAGTGGATTTTGTGGTAGCGCGGATACTCGATCATCTCGACGTGGTGCACACGATCGGGCGGCGGTGGAGTGGTGATGACCGTGCAACGGCACAGGAGGCACTGTGAAGGACGCAACGGTCATTGGCTTGATTTCCGACACGCATGGGCTGGTTCGTCCCGAGGTTTTTGCGGCCCTCGACGGCGTGTCCCGCATTTTCCACGCAGGGGATGTTGGCCCTCCCGGGGTATTGATTGAACTGGCCACGATTGCGCCGATTCAGGCGGTATGGGGAAACACCGACGCGCCGGGGCGACCGGATTTGGTGGAGCGCCTTGATCTGGTCATTGATGGCGTGCGCATCGTGGTGACCCACGGACATGAGATTGGCAGTGTCAACCCTCCACGCCTCGTCGGGGCCTATATGCATGCCGATGTGATTGTGTACGGGCACACGCACCAGCAACTCGTAACCAAAGCCGCGCGTCGGATTGTGGTGAACCCCGGTGCTGCCGGACCACGCCGCTTCAAGCTGCAACCGAGTGTGGCGAAGCTGTATATCCTCAACGGGAAGGCGGACGTGGAGCTTATTCCGCTGGGGATCCCGGATGAGGTGGCGGTTGAGGATGGCGCAGCGGGCGACGAGTAGGGGCGTGCAGCGCTACGGGTGCGCGTGAGCGCGCGCGTGGCGTTCCAATGCCTGCAGTGCGCCCACCACGGTGTCCGCCTTCAATGCCATATCGTATGGACGTGTGCGAAACCATGAGGCAATCATGAGCAGCTCATCGAGCTGATCGACCACCGCTCCAGTGGGCGGCTGCAGCCCCTGCTGTTCGAGCTGTTGCAGGGCGATGACCGATTCGGCGTCGGCGCACCGGGCCTCTGCCACCACGCGGCCGTGGCGCACGAGATACAGTCGATCATCACCGTCGCGGCCTGGCATGGCATACACGAAGCTCGGCTTGGTGATGGCCTCGCGTACCCGAGCGAGTTGCCCGTCCAGCTCTTGCAACGCGGTGAGACGGTCGCGTAGCCAGCCGGCGCGCTCGTAGGAGAGCGCCGCACTGGCGGCGGACATTTCCCGGACGAGATGCTGATGTGGGGTATCGTCACGCCCTTCCAATACCGCGCGGGCGCGTGTGAGCTGAGCGCGATACTGGTATTCGCTGGCGGCACCGACGCAGGGGCCCAGGCACCGTCTGGTTTCATACCGGTGACATCCCGGCGTGCGGGCGAGCGACGGGTGTTGCACATCGTCGAAGAGGTCGGCGGCGTCGGACATGACCATCGGCACGCGATCGGTGCAGTCGCGCAAGCCGAGGGCGTCATTGAGCACCCGCAGGGCCTCCACCAGCGGACGGCGTGAGGCGAACGGGCCGATAATCTGGGCAACCTGTCGGGCGCGCGCGGCCGCACTCGCCCGCTGGATACGGAGTCGTGGCGCTGGCCCACCAGCGACGGTGATCACCCACCATTTGTCGAGTGGCCGCGCGGCCGTGATGTTGTACGTGGGCAGGTGGGCCCGAATGAGGCGCACTTCGCGCAGCAGCGCGGCGAACTCACTGGGCATCGGTTCCCATTCAATGCGCGCGGTTTCGCGCAACAGCCGGGCGTGACGATGCTCCGGCCACGGCAGCCGGAAATACGAGAGGAGGCGTGTGCGTACCTGGGTGCTCTTCCCCACATACAGCACGTCGCCGTGCGCGCCGCGCATGAGATACACGCCGGGCTCATTGCGGCACTGTTCGCGCACCTGTGCGCGAAGGCGGTCTACGTCGGCGCTGGCGGATCCAACGGCCAGCGTGAGCTGGGTGGCGAGCGGAGCGGCGCGTCGCGTACCGCGCGTTTTACCGCTGGCAGTGGGGGCAAAAGACCGTACTGCGGCCGTCGATGGCGTGCGTGCCAACCAACCGACGGGTGCACCGCTGGCAGGGGGCACCGGCGCGACCGTAGACCGCCAACTGGGCAACGAAAGCTCCCCGTTCACCGCGGGCATCCCGATAGTCGCGAAAGCTGGTGCCGCGCGCCGCAATGGACGCCGAGAGTACGGCCCGCAGCTGCTCGCGTAACTGCTGTGTCTCCTGCGCCGACAGAGTGCGCGCTTCCCGTGATGGATCGATTCCGGCCAGCCACAGTGCCTCGTTCGCGTAGATGTTGCCGACGCCGGCGAGCCGCTTTTGGTCCATCAGGAGCACTTTGATGGCTTGGCGCGACCCCCGAACAATTCCCGAAAACTCGGTGTCGCCGAGCTGCGGGTCAAGAGGTTCGGCACCTAATGCGTTCGAATAGTGGGTAAATCGGTCGGGCGCCATGAGCGCCACCGTGCCCAGCCGACGGACATCGCGATAATGCAGCGCCCGTCCGTCGCTCAGCCTGAGGGTGAGCGCGACGTAGGCGCGGTCGGCGATGGAGAGGGAGCCGTCGTCCACGATAAGGCCGCCCGTGAATCGGGGCTGTACCACGATGCGCCATGGCGCATCGCCCTCGTCTGCCATGGCGTAGCGCATATCCAGCACAATCAGCTTGGCACGACGCCAGACGCGCGCAATGTGGAGACCGGTGAGCGCCGCAGCCATGTCGGCGGCGCTCGCCTCGCGCAGGACGTCGGCCTTGATGACCTCGAGACCGAGGATGGAGGTGCCACACACCATCGCGTGCAGATCGCGCGCGATGGTTTCCGTTTCCGGCAGTTCAGGCACGTCGTGCGGCTTCCCGCCATCCGATGTCGCGCCGGTACATGGCGCCGTCGAACTCCACCCGTGCGGCCGCCTCTCGGCTGGCCTGCTGCGCCGCCGCAAAGCTGTCGGCCAGTGCCGTGATGGCGAAGACCCGGCCACCGCTGGTGCGCAACGACCCGTCGTCCGCGCGCGAGGTGCCCGCGTGGTAGACGCGCAGGTCGTCATGAAACGACGGGAGCGTGATGTGGTGCCCCGTCACCGGCGCATCGGGATACCCGGGCGATGCGACGACCGTGGTGACCGACGCGCCCGCGCGCCAGGTAAAGGGCGACAGGCTGCCAATGCGTCCGCCGTGGGCCACCGTCATCATGGGGTCGAGCAGGCTGCTGGTGAGCATGGGGAGAATGGCCTGCGTTTCGGGATCGCCAAAACGACAGTTGAACTCCACCACCTGAGGCCCGTTTTCGGTGAGCATGAGCCCAGCGTACAGCAATCCGGTGAACGGGGTGCCGCGCTTGCGCAGCGCGTGCAGGGTGGGAAGAAACACGCGCTCAGTGACGTCGTCGATGAGCGCCGGCGTGGATAACGAGACCGGTGTATAGGCACCCATCCCACCGGTATTCGGTCCCTCGTCGCCATCATACAGTCGCTTGTGATCTTGTGCGCCAATCATCGGCATCACGTTGTGGCCGTCGGTGACCGCGAAGAGCGAGAGCTCCTCACCCGTCATGAAGGCTTCCACGAGGCACTCGCTGCCGGCGTCGCCGAAGGCCCGGTCTTCAAGCACGCGCTCGATGGCGGCATCGGCTTCTTTCAGCGTCTGGCAAATCAAGACACCCTTGCCCGCGGCAAGGCCGCTGGCCTTGATCACCACGGGCACGCCAAATCGCGCCCGCACCGCCTCTTTGGCTTGTGCGGACTTGGTGTGCACTTCGGCGCGCGCGGTGGGGATGCCCGCCGCCATCATCATGGCCTTTGTGTCGGCCTTTGATGTTTCAACGGTGGCGGCGCCCATGGTGGGTCCGAACACCGGCACGCCGACGTGCTGGAGATGATCCACCAGCCCGATCGCTAACGGCGCCTCGGGGCCCACCACCACGAGCTGTACCTGTTCGCGTTGCGCGAGCTCCGCCACCTCGATGGGGTCGGCGGCATTCACCGGTACCACCCGTGCTAACTGGGCAAGACCCGGATTCCCCGGGCCGGCAACGAGATCAACCGTGGTGTTCTCGCGCGCGAGTGCGTCGGCGAGGGCATGTTCGCGGCCGCCGGAGCCGAGGAGCAGAATTTTCATAGGGGGAATCTAGTGCGTAGCGGCTGGCCGCCGGACATTATCCGGCGGGAGGCGGCTCTGACGAGGGCGGTGGCGATGGAGGCGCGTCGTCGCCCAGACTTGCGGCGCTGGCCGCAGTGCGGAACGCCTCGCGAAAGGCGTCAGCCGCGCGATGCACGACATCGCCCACGGTTTCGGCGGCTGCCTTGGCCTTCTCGGTGTACAGCTCGGCGGCGCTGCGCAGATCGTCGCGCAGCGGACGCTCCGCCTCACTCCCGCGGCGGATATACTCGCCACCGATGATGGCGTCGTAGGCGCCCGACAGGCGCCAGCGATTGAGTTCGCCTGCGCGCACGGTGTGGAAGGGATGTTCGCGCAGGGCGGTATTGAGGGCTTTCATCACGCTCTCCCAGGCCGACCCGCCGAATTCGTAATCGGCGGCCTGCGCGAGATACGCGTCGAGGTTCAACGTGTCCCCATGCGCCCGGCCGCCGGCCAACTTGAGGAATGTCATGAGGCTGGCGCTCGGATCCTGCGTCCCCAGCAGGCCGGCGCGATCGGCCGAGAGCTCCGAGGTGCGGTACCATTCCAACAGCGCTAACTGGAAGGGGAGCAACGCGATTGATGCCACCAGCGGCAAGGCGCTGGTGCCGAAAAAGAGGACGATGAGCGCAATGGTGCGATAGGTGGTGCGGCCAGTCATGATGTGACCGAGCTGCTGGGCCAAGATGAATCGCTGTTCATCGGGGAGCAAGAGCTCCAACACGCTGGAGTTGATCACGATGCACGGCTGGTCAAACCCAACAGCGCCGGCGGCCGCGACCGGATTGTGCGCCACGTAGAGCTGCGGCGCTGGCCGCCCAGCCTGGGGCCAGTCGAGCGCCTGCAAGACCTCCTGATAGCGCGCATACAGCGCGGGACGCTGGGTCGGTCCCACCAACACGGCGTCGCCAAGAAAGAGATGGCGCACGCCGCGATCCCCGAACACGCTGGCGATCCGTCGCACCACGTCGTCGAAGGCGGGGAGGGCACGGAGCGATTGCAGTGCGGCGCGGTCGGTTGGGTGCTCCCAGGAAACCGACGAGATCTGTGTGAGTGGAATAGCGGGCATAAGGGGCATGGCTGGAGAGACCCTCCCGGCTGAGGGAGAGTTCCAAGTTACACGCCTCGTGTGCTAGATGCCTTCCAGTGCCCGGTCCAGATCGTCGATCAGGTCCCCGGCATCTTCAATGCCGCAGGAAAGGCGGACCATGCCGTCGTTGAGTCCCATGGCATTCTTGATGTCCGCCGGTACAGAGCCGTGTGTCATGGTGTAGGGGTGGTTCGTCAGGCTCTCCACCCCCCCCAGCGATTCGGCCAGCGAAAACACGCGGACGCGCTCCAGGAAGGCGCGCGCGTTGTCGATGGTTTTGAGATCGAGCGTCATCATGCCGCCGAAACCGCTCATCTGCCGCTTGGCGAGTTCGTGATGGGGGTGATGGGCCAACCCGGGATAGATCACCCGCTCTTCGCCGAGCCGCTCCAGAAGCCACGCCGCGACGGCGCGACCGTTGAGGTCATGCTGCTGCATGCGCAGCGGCAGGGTTTTGGTGCCGCGCAGGGCAAGCCACGCGTCAAATGGTCCGGGGACGGCACCGGCCGCGTTGAGAATAAACTGGAGCCGATCGGCCAGATCATCCTCAAGTACTACCGCCAACCCGCCGATCATATCGGAGTGACCGTTGATGTACTTCGTGGTGGAATGCCAGACGATGTCGGCACCCAACTCGAGCGGACGCTGGAAAACCGGCGTGGCGAAGGTGTTATCAACGATCAGCAGGGCCTGGTTTCGCTTCGCAATGTTGCTCATTGCGGCCAGGTCCGTCAGTCGCATGAGGGGGTTGGTGGGCGTCTCCACGAGCAGGGCTCGGGTGGACGGTGTCATCGCATCTTCGACCCGCTGCGGGTCATCTGTATCCACATAGGTGAACGACAGGCCGAAATGTCGCAAAATTTTGTCGAACAGACGGAACGTGCCACCATACACGTTCTCCCCGCACACGATGTGGTCGCCCGCGCGGAACAGCTTCATGATCGAGTCGAGGCACCCCATGCCGCTTCCGAACGCAAAGCCGTGCCGCCCGCCTTCAAGCGTCGCGACGTTCCGCTCCAGCGCCTGTCGCGTGGGGTTCTTTCCGCGGGCGTATTCGTAGCCCTTGTTGACGCCGATGCTCTCCTGCACGTAGGTGGACGTGAGGTAGAGGGGCGTCATGATGGCACCCGATACGGGATCGGGGCGTTGGCCGGCATGGATGGCGCGCGTGGCCATGCCACCCGCGAGGTCTTCGTCGAAAATGCGCGTCATGGGCTCCGTTTGGTGCGAGGCGACTTCGCCGAGGAAGCTACTGCGGCCGCTTCGTCAGGGCGAGTTAGCACAGCAGGATTCCTGCGAAGCGCCGCGCCGCGCCGCGCCGTGATGCCGCCGGCCGTTACCTGGCCGACGCCGCCACGCGATCCGCGACCGGCTGCTTAACGCGCACCCCCGGCCAGTCGCCCCGCGCGCGGGGCGCTAGGGGGCCGCGAGGATCAGGGTGCCTTCACGCAGCGCTGGCATGGCGTGCGCCATGCCGAGCAGGGCGAGGCGAGGGCCGGTCGGGGTCTGCCAATGGCCCGCCACCATCGTGATCCCTTCGTGCTCCACTCCATCCATGACCTCCGCCAGCTCCGTGGCAGGGCGCGTGGACACCCTAGCACCGGCGAGCAGCGGCGCCACCAGCCCGAGTACGAGCGATTGGGCATGGTGGCTCGGGAGCAGCGACCATACATGATCGACTGGCGTGAGCAGGCACTCGGCGACCGTGGCGCGCCCCATGGCAAGGAGGTCGCGGTGGGTATGCACCCGACCGGCTGCCGTCGGCGCCGCGGTGATCAGGCATTCCTCGTCGCGCCCCTCCGTGGCGGTGTCCCCTTCCAACGCCAGCCCGTGATGAGAGCCGAGGTCCACGTCCATGTGGCGTCCGGGCAGCTGAACCCGTGCCATGCGAGGCGCCTCATCGAGCAGCACCACCGGTGTGCCGGGGGGGAGCAACGGGAGCAGCGCCTCGCAGGTGAACACCGCGCCAACCTGGGCGTCGGCGAGGTGCCGGGCAATAGAAGATGCGTCGTCGCGCGGATCCAGCAGCAGGGCCCCGCGTCCGTCCGAGCCCGCGAGCGCCACGAGGAAGGCGGGGCCGCTTGGCAGCAGGATGGCCGATCGGGTGCTGGCCAGGATGCGCACCAGCGGTGCCGATCGCTGCAGGAGCGTCAGCCCGGCGGCAACGAGTGACGCGGCATCGAAGTTGCCAAGACGTCCCCCACCGGCGGCGATGGCGAGGGGAAGCAGTGCAAGGGGATCGGACATGCACGAAGAGACTAGTCCCCAAACCACCCGCGTGCCACCACCGTAACGGGTGCCACCGCTAGATCGTCTGTGTAGGATCGCCGTGACGGCACCACCGACGGCGGGGGCGCACCGCTGTTGGCCGATGCTGGCGTTGTGCCTAGCTTACCGCTTTCCCATTCACCGTTGGCGACGTACCGAGGAGCCGCATGGCATTCGAAGGGTTGATGGTCAGTGTGTCCGGGGTGCGCGGGCGTGTCGGGTATGGACTGACGCCCGAAGTCGTGGCGACCTTCGCGGCGGCTTTTGGCGCGTGGGCCGCGCAACATGGTGGGCGCTCGATTGTCGTGGGACGTGACAGTCGGGTCTCCGGGCCGATGTTTACGCGCATCGTCCATGGCGCGCTGGAGTCGGTTGGCTGCACCGTGATTGATATCGGGATGGCGCCCACTCCCACCATTCAGCTGGCGGTGGAGCATCATCATGCGGCCGGCGGACTCGGCATTACCGCCAGCCACAACCCGATCGAATGGAACGCGCTGAAGTTCATCGGGCCGTCGGGGCTTTTCCTGTCGGCCGAAGAAGGCGCGGAGATGCGCGCCCTGATGGACCGCGGCGTTCCGCGCGCCACGTGGGATCAACTCGGCACCATCGTGCACGACCCCGACGCGGTGCAGCGCCACATCGATCAAGTGTTGGCGTTGCCATACCTCGACGTGGCGGGGATTCGTGCCCGGCGTTTCCGCATTGCCCTCGATTGCTGTCACGGTGCCGGTGGGGTCATCATGCCACAGCTGCTCACCGAGTTGGGGTGCGAGGTGTATGCCATCAACATGGAGGCCGATGGGCAGTTCCATCGTCCGCCGGAGCCGGTGGCCGAACATCTCGGTGAATTGGCGTCGCTGGTGAAGGCCACCGAGGCCGATATCGGTTTCGCCACCGATCCTGATGTCGATCGGCTCGCCCTGGTGCTCGATAACGGGATCGCTCCCGGTGAAGACTATACGCTCGCCTTGGCCGCCCGGACGGTGTTGCGCCATCGGCCGGGACCGGTGGTGACCAACTTGTCCACCAGTAAGGTGGTGGCTGACGTGGCCCGTGATGCGGGCGTCCCGTTCCATTTTGCCAAAGTCGGTGAGGTGAATGTTGCCCTCACCATGCGCGAACTCGGTGCAACGATTGGTGGTGAAGGGAATGGTGGGGTCATTCTCCCGGAGTTGCACTTGGGGAGGGACGCGCCGGTTGGCGCGGCCCTGTTGTTGCAATTGATGCTGGAGGAGGCACGGCCGCTCTCGGCGGTCGTGGCAGACCGTCCGCGTTATGTGATTGTGAAGGACAAGCTGGATCGACCGGACGCGCCACTCGATGCGGTGTATGTGGCGTTGCAGGCGGCCTTTCCGGACGCGATCGCTGATACGCAGGATGGACTTCGGCTGGATTGGCCCGACCGGTGGGTCCATCTCCGTCCGTCGGGAACCGAACCTATTGTGCGCGTGATTGCCGAAGGCCCGTCGGAGCACGATGCACGCACGTTGATTATGCAGGCACGGGAGCCGCTGTCGGCTCTCGCATCACACTAGACCTCGAACGACTATGTGCGGAATTGTCGGGTACGTTGGCGATCGCCTTGCGACGCCTCTCCTGCTGGAAGGACTGAAGCGGCTGGAGTATCGCGGCTATGACTCGGCGGGCGTCGCCGTGATGAATGGCAAGGGCGTGGAAACACGGCGTGCCGCGGGGAAGATCTCGCGGCTCGAATCGGCGATTGCGAAAGATGCGCCACAGGGCACGATGGGCATTGCGCATACCCGCTGGGCCACCCACGGCCCGCCAACGGAGATCAATGCGCACCCGCATGCCAGTCAGAACGGCAAGATCGCCGTGGTGCACAACGGCATCATTGAAAACGCCACCCCGCTGAAGGCGGGGCTGGAGGCGCTCGGCTACGTATTTCAGTCAGACACCGATACCGAAGTGCTGGCCCATCTCATCGAAGTCGCGTACGCCGGCAATCTTGAAGCGGCGGTGATTGAAGCGTTGCGCCAGTGTGAAGGCACCTACGGACTGGCGGCTATCACCAGCGACGAGCCAGACAAAATGGTGGCGGCCCGGAAAGGAAGCCCGCTGCTGATCGGCGTGGGTGAGGGCGAATTCTTTATTGCTTCGGACGCGTCCGCCATTCTCGCGCATACACGCAATGTGGTGTATCTCGATGACGGGGACATCGCGGTGGTAACCCGCGATGGCTACAAGGTGCTCGATCTCGATTCAGCTGTCCGTGATAAACCGGTGGCGCGGATTGAATGGGACTTGCAGCAGATCGAGCGTGGGGGGTACCCGCACTTCATGTTGAAGGAGATTTTCGAGCAGCCGACGACGGTGGAGAACACCATGCGTGGCCGGCTCATTCTCGAAGAAGGATTTTCCAAGCTCGGTGGTCTGAATATTTCAAAGGAAGACCTCCTGGGTATCGACAATATCATTATCACGGCGTGCGGCACGAGTTGGCACTCGGCCCTCATCGGTGAAATGATGATTGAGGAGCTGTGCCGGATTCCCGTGGAGGTGGAGTACGCGTCGGAATTCCGCTATCGCAATCCGATCGTGACCCCAACCACGCTTTGCATTGTGATCTCGCAGTCGGGCGAAACGGCGGATACGCTGGCCGCGATGCGCGAGGCGAAGCGTCGGGGGGCCCGCACCCTCGGGCTGGTGAACGTGGTGGGTTCCACCATCGCGCGGGAAGATGACGGCGGGATCTATCTGCACGCCGGTCCGGAAATCGGGGTTGCGTCCACCAAAGCCTTTACCAGTCAGGTCGTTGCGCTCGCGCTGTTCACGCTCAAGCTGGCACGCCTGAAGAATCTCAGTGTGGCCCGTGGGCGTGAAATCGCCCAGGCGCTGACCAAGCTGCCCCAGCAGATTCAGTCTATCCTCGATCGCGCTGAGGAAATCGAGAATCTTGCCGAAGAGTTCAAGCGGGCCACCAACTTTCTGTACCTCGGGCGTGGCTACAACTTCCCCGCGGCGTTGGAAGGTGCCCTGAAGCTCAAGGAAATCTCGTACATCCACGCCGAAGGCTATCCGGCGGCCGAGATGAAGCATGGCCCGATTGCGCTGATTGACGAGATGATGCCGGTGGTCTGCATTGCTCCGCACGACGCCGTGTTTGACAAGATCACGTCGAACATTCAGGAAGTGAAAGCGCGGAAGGGCAAAATCATTGCCATTACCACGCGCGACGAACCGTCGCTGGCGGGCAAGCTCGATTACGAATTCCGCATTCCGGAAACGGTGGATCTCCTGACGCCTATTCTGGCCAGCGTCCCGCTGCAACTGCTGGCCTACTACATCGCGGTAAAGCGCGGATGCAACGTGGACCAGCCACGTAACCTGGCCAAGTCGGTTACGGTGGAATAGTCCGCGCGGCAGCCGTTTCGGATACCCCCCGAGGGCGCTTAGCTTTCGGGATGACTGATGCTGTCTCTCCGGACGTTACCGCGGAACGCCTCGCCCACGAAATCTCCCGGCGTCGGACCTTTGCGATTATCTCGCACCCCGACGCCGGCAAGACCACGCTCACGGAAAAGCTGCTGCTGTATGGCGGCGCGATTCACTTAGCCGGTTCCGTGAAGGCGCGGCGTGCCACGCGCCATGCCACTTCCGATTGGATGAAGCTGGAGCAGGAGCGCGGGATTTCCGTGACCAGTTCCGTGCTTCAGTTCGAGTACCTGGGGTACCAGCTCAACCTGCTGGATACGCCGGGGCACGAGGACTTCTCCGAAGACACCTACCGCACGCTGGTCGCGGCAGATTGCGCGATTATGCTGTTGGATAACCGACGCGGGGTGGAAGAGCGCACGCGGCAGCTGTTTGAGGTGTGCAAACGTCGTCGGACGCCCATTTTCACGCTCGTGAATAAGTGCGACCGTCACGGGGAAGATCCGCTCAAGCTGATTCAGGACGTGGAGGCGGATCTTGGCATTGATTGTTTCGCTGCCACCTGGCCCGTGTTCGAGAATGACATCTTCGTGGGCGTGTACGACCGCTTGAAGCGGGAAGTGCACCTCTTCGAGCGCAGTGGTGATCGCGGCGCCACACGCGCCGACGACACCATTGTCAGCATCGACGATGTGGCTCTGGTGGACGCCATGGGGGAAGGGGCGTTTGATCGCCTGATGACCGACATTGAACTGCTCGATGCGGCCGGCCACACGTATGACCACGATCGGGTGATTGACGGGTCCCTGACCCCGGTATTCTTCGGCTCGGCGCTTACCAACTTTGGCATCGAGCCGTTTCTGCGGGAGTTTCTCGAGCTGGCGCCGCCGCCGGGCCCTCGCGAAACCAGCACCGGACAGGTGGAGCCGGAGAATGTCGATTTCACCGGTTTCGTGTTCAAGATTCAGGCGAACATGGATCCGAAGCATCGCGACCGCGTGGCGTTCGTGCGCATCGTCTCCGGCCATTTCCACGCGAACATGCAGGTGCTGCATCCGCGCAGTGGGAAGCCCATTCGTTTGGCGGCCCCGCAGCAGTTCATGGCACGCGATCGGGTCAGCATTGAAGAGGCGTGGCCCGGTGACGTGATCGGCATCATGGACCGCGGGAATTTGCGCATTGGCGATACGCTGGGGGGCGACGGGACGCTCGAGTTTCAGGGCATCCCGCGCTTCCCACCCGAGCACTTTGCCCGCGCCATTCCCGCCGACCCGCTCAAGCGTAAGCAGTTCGACAGCGGCTTACGCCAGCTCACGGAGGAGGGGGCAGCGCAGGTGTTTTTCGCCGAGACCTCCGCCGGTTCTCAGCCTATCGTGGGGGCCGTGGGGCAGCTGCAGTTTGATGTCATGGCGTTCCGGCTGGAGCACGAGTACGCCGCGCCGTGCAAGTTTGAGAAGATGACCTATCGCTGGCCGCGCTGGATCACCGGTCCGAAGGCTGATGTGGAGCGTGTCGCGACGGGGCAGGGACGCCTCAAACTATTTGACCACAAGGGGCACGTGGTGGTGCTCTTCTCCGATGCGTGGGCGCTTCGCCGTGCCCTGCAACACGAGACGAGCGTGGTGTTCCACGAAGCCGCTCCCTGAAGCAACGCTCTGAAGCAGGTCCTGAAATACGAAAGTCCGGCGTCCATGGAGGACGCCGGACTTTCGTGGTATTGTGCCGAGCGATTACTCGGTTGGGGCTTGGGCTGGGGGAGCGGCGGCAATCACGTCGATCTGGCGACCCACGTGCCCAATCACGAATCCGCCGTCTTCCGATGACGTGAAGTAGATGCGCAGGCAGGTGAGCGGATTCGCGCCCTTGCGCAGTTGATCGGCACACTCGATTTCCCGCTCGGCATCGCGGAAGATGTACGGCGTTTTGCGGCTGCCGTCGGACGGTCCGGGTGAGAATTCAACGCCTAGATCGGTAAAGACATCCCCGAGCGGGCGTCCGAGCGCTCGGTCCTGACGCCGCCGGCCCACTTCGCCAAGCGCCTTGAGGTACGCCCAGGCCGTATCCGGGTCGGGAAAGGAGGAGTCGCGAGCGGCCGCAAAGGCGGAGGGCAGCAGGCGAAGGGCATCGGAATAGAGCGCCTGTGCCCGTTCGACGGCCTCGAGCACCGACTGCGGGGCATCACTGGCCGGCTTGGAGATGGGCTGGCGCTCCTTCAGGGCTGCCAGCGTCGTGCGGAGGGCACGAGCCGACGCACGCTCGGCCTCCAGCAGGTTGCGGGATTCCGTGAGCCGATCGCGCGTACGGGACAGTTCACCCTCGGCTGCTCGCACGGCGTCTTCCAACTGACGGAGCAGCCCCATCAGCTGATCCTTGTCCAGTTCCATCCCCGATTCGGCGGCGGCAAGCGCTTCGGCGGCATCAGGCCGCTTGGCGTAGGCCGTGGCCCGCTGGTCGCGGAGAACGTCGACGATGGCCGGGTCGGAGAACGGCCGCTGCACGGACACTTCCGCCAATCGCTGCACCAACCGCCGCCGTTCGCCCGGGAGCGCCAACGCGCGCGCCAACACCAGCGGGTGCTGGAACGGATCGGACTCCAGCGAGAAACCAGGCAGGTAGGCGCGTGCCGACCCGAGGAAGACGCTGCGGGCATGTCCCCCAACGGCATCGGAGAGCGCGAAGGTATCGGAGTGGCGCAGCATGAAGCACAGCCCCAGTCCGAACATCTCCGCGGCGAACTGCTCCGGCGGCATGACATATCCGCCGTCCGGGAGTTCGGTAAGCAGCAACACCGGCATGGTGCGGGCCGGATCACACAGCACGAAGCGCACGAAGGCGTCTAAGGTGCCCGCCTCCAGCTGAGTCGGGACGCGTTGCAGCGGGCCATCATTCGCGACGAGCGCAAAGAGCGCGTCCAGTTCCGCGAGCAAACGCGGCGGACGGACTGGTGGGGGGGCGCCATTGCTGAGGCCACCATCGGTGCCCACGCGCAGGTTGATCTGCCGGTGCGTGGCACCGCTGCTATTGGTGGTTGCCACGTACGTGACGTGGGTAGACCATTGCAGGGAGCGATCGAGTGGGTCAGGGGCGTGCACCACGATGTCGGCCAGCGTTGATCCACCATCACGGAACGGGGCCCAGCGCAGGATCCGTCCCCCATCGAGGGTGTGGTTCGATGGAGCGTCCCAGCTTAACTGCTGGCCCTGCTCGAGCCCCAGCCACGCCACGCATGCCGAAAGGAATGCCCCGTCCGCATCGGTGGCGGACGTACGGGGCGTGAGATCAAAGTGTAACGCAAGTCGTGGTTGCACGGTCAGCGAGATTAACAATGTCCTTTCGCACTTCCGAGAATCGGAAAGCACTGCAAAACTACATGCTATGCGCGTTTTACTTCAACGGGTGAGCAGGGCGGAGGTGCGGGTCCGCTCGGACGACCTCGATACGGCATCGAGGCTGACCGGGCGTATCGCGTCCGGGTATCTGCTGTTGGTGGGTTTCACCCAGACGGACACCGAAGCCGAGCTTCAGTGGATGGCCAAGAAAATTGTTGGCCTCCGCTTGTTTCCCAACGCCGACGGAAAACTTGATCGCGATATCACCGACGGCGCTGGTGCGCTGCTGGTGGTTTCGCAATTCACACTGTACGCCGATGCGAGTAAGGGAAAGCGCCCAAGCTTTCTTGACGCAGCCCGGGCCGAAACCGCACTCCCATTATATAACCAATTTGTGTCGGTTTTGCGCCAGTTTGGGTTGAGTGTGGAGACTGGCGAGTTCGGCGCCACGATGGAGGTGGAATTGGTAAACGACGGTCCCGTCACCTTTTGGCTTGAGCGCGAAGGTGAAAACACGTTATCGCCTCATGCACCTCCGACGACGTGACCGACGGTATACGCGTAGCACGGCTGCTGCGTAACAAAGCATTTGTCATGCCATACACCATGCCGTCCGCCATCACACGATTGGCACACGCGCCAGTGCCTGCTCTACATCGGCGATGATGTCTGAGACATGCTCGAGGCCAACGCTCACCCGGATAAGTCCATCGGAAATGCCAACGGCCGAGCGCTCCGCAGCACTCAACTTGGAATGGGTGGTGGACGCTGGGTGTGTGATGATGGTTCGCGTATCGCCGAGGTTGGCGGAATGCGATACCATTCGCACCCCATTCAGTACTGCTTGCCCCGCCATCAGGCCGCCTCGTAACTCCAACGCCACAATGCCTCCGCCCTGCTGCATCTGCGCACGTGCGAGGTTGTGCTGAGGATGTGACGCGAGAAAGGGATAGCGCACGGCGGACAGTGCGGGATGACCTTCGAAATGCTGGGCAAGCGCGAGCGCATTCGCGCAGTGGCGATCCATGCGTACCGCTAAGGTTTCCAGCGACTTCGACAGCAGCCAGGCGTTGAAGGCACTCATGGCCGGCCCGGTGTGCCGGGCGAAAAAGCGGCAGTCGGTGATGTACGACGCGTCGCCGACAATGGCACCACCCAGCGCACGCCCCTGTCCGTCGATGTATTTGGTGGCGGAGTGAATCACCACGTTGGCACCCAGGGCGAGCGGTTGCTGCAGATACGGCGTGGCAAAACAGTTGTCGACCACCAGCGGAATGCCGCGGGAAGACGCAAACTCGCCCAGCCATCGCAGATCGAGCAGCTCAAGCCCCGGATTGGATGGCGTCTCGATGAAGATCAGCTTGGTGGTTGGCCGTACGAGCCGCGCCCACGACGCGGGGTCGGATGCATCCGCGTAGTCCGACGTCACGCCCCACTTGGGCAGAATGCGCGTGAACAGCTGGTGCGTCGAACCGAAAAGCGCGCGGGAGGCCAGCACATGATCACCCGCGGATACGCGGGCGGCGATCGCCGTGAACACCGCCGACATGCCGGAGGCCGTGGCGATGCCGTCCTCGGCTCCCTCAAGCAGGCAGAGTTTCCGGATAAACTCGTCGGTGTTCGGATTGGCATACCGGCTGTAGATATTGCCCGCAATCTCCTCCGTAAAAAGCGCGCGCGCATGCTCGGCGTCGTCGAAGCGGAAGCTGGACGTGAGATACAGCGGCACGGAGTGCTCGCGTTCGGCCGAGACGGGCGTCTGCGTACGAATGGCGAGGGTTTCGAAATGGGCTAGTTCATCCGGCATGCGCGTGTAGGATGCGGGGAAAAAGGACGTCGCCTTAGATTAACGCTATGGCTGCGCCCGTTGATCCCTCCTCCGCTGCGGGGACCCATCCCCGAGTCATTCTCGCTTCCCAGTCTCCGCGCCGTCAGGAGCTGCTGACGCTCATCGGTATTCCGCATGAGGTTCGCCCCGCCGATGTGGATGAAACCGTGCACGCCGACGAGGCCCCCGAGCCGCATTGCGAACGCCTCGCCCGTCAGAAGGCACACACGTTGGCGGTGGCACACCCCGATGCCGTGGTGATCGGTTCCGATACCATTGTGGTGATTGACGGGGACATCTTGGGGAAACCCCGTGACCGCGCCGATGCCATTGCGATGCTGTCGCGCCTGAGTGGGCGCACGCACACGGTGTGTACGGCGGTGGCGGTTTCGCATGGCGGCGTCACGCTCTCCGAGGTTGAGACGGTGGCGGTGACATTCCGGCTGCTCGAGCCGGCGCAGATCGCCGCGTATGTGGATACCGGTGAGCCCATGGACAAAGCCGGTGCCTACGGTATTCAAGGGCTCGGGGCCACGAACGTGGCGCGTATTGATGGCGATTACTTCGCCGTGATGGGGCTGCCACTTGGTCGCATGGTGGCACTCCTGCGCCAGCTCGGGTTTGCCTATGCGTACGGCCCGCTCACGGCTGCCGATAGCGCTCCTGCCACCGCATGAGCATGGCGCGAACGTCGGCCACGGTAATGCGTTCCATCCGCGCCAGGCGATAGGTCATATCCAGAGGGTAGTCTTCGCCGGGGTCGCCGTAGGCATCAATCATCAAGTCACGCGAGAAGTCGTACGGTCCAACCCGTTTAGGGTTGGTATAGCCGAAGAGCGAGATGACCGGGGTGCGGAGCGCAACCGCGAGATGCAGCGGCCCGGTATCTGGTGAGAGGACCACCGCGGCACCGTCGAAGATGGCGGCCAACCGCCGAAGCCCGCTTCCCAGAGCCGAATGCGCCATGGGAGCTAAGCGCTGAATAGTGGCCTCTGCCGCGACCTCACGTGGCGACCGACCCCCGACGAGCACCGGCTGCAGGCCGAACTCGTGCCACAACATGTGACACACCTCTGCCCATCGTTCGGGAATCCAGTCTTTCGCCGCCTTGCTGGTGGCAACGACAATGGGCGCGATGGGCCGGTTGAACTGCGAATGGAAATCACGTTGCCACGCGCGTTCCTCGTCGTTCCATGGGCCGAGTGTCCAGTGCGGCGGGCCATGCGGGATACCCAGCGCGTCAAGGAACTCAACGTACTGGTCCTGCACATGCTGACCGGCGTGCGGGGCAATGCGATGTGTGGTAAACAACCAGTTGGCGTCACGCGCGCGCGCGCGGTCGAATCCCAGTTTCACCGGTGCGTGCGTGAAGCCCGTGATGAGGCCAGCCTTGAAATACACTTGAAGCGCCAACACGACGTCGAAGTGCCGTGCCGCCAGCTCACGTCGGGTGTGGAGGAACGCGCGCCATCCACGCGAGCGGTCAAACACCACGATGTCGTCAACGAGCGGATGCCCACGGACCAGTGTGGCTGGGCCCGGCTGCAGCACCCATGTGATCCTTGACGACGGGGTATGCGCCTTGATCGCATGAATCAGCGGCATCACGTGTACGGCATCACCGACCGCGCTCATCATGACAATGCCGACACGATTGAGCGGGACATTCGGCAACGGTGGAGTGGTGGGAGCGGTCACGCTAGCGGGTATCGGAGGAAGGGGCAGCGGGAAGGGCCGCCATCACGGCATCGCGGAATGCCGCGATGCGTTCGTCGGTCATGTCACAGCCAAACTGGGCGCGCCATTTCCGTACGGATCTCGTGAGGCGCGCGATGTTTGCTCGCATCGTGTCGATCGGCGGGCGCTGTGCGTCCCAGCGCACTACATCAACATCAATGATGAGCGCCTCCACGCCGTCTGCTGTTGGGCGCAGCAGGATGTTCTTTACGTTGAGGTCGGGATGGACCACGCCGCGCGCGGCCAGCCGCAACAGCAGCTGCTGCGTGGCCGCCAACGCCGTCTCGCCGTCAACCGTTGGCGCCAACCCGGCCAGCACCATCCCAAGGTCGGCGGCATCGGCGAGATAGCGGGTCACCACATCCACGTGGCAGAGCCCCATCACTGCCGGATAGCGGGCAAACCCCAGCACCTCGGTGGTGGGAATGCCTGCGGCGCGCAGTTCGGCTGAGCGGGCCATCTCCCGTGGCGCGCGGGTGGGGCGCCGGAACCGGTCGGCGGTGAGCGGCGCCAACACGCCACCGTGCCATCCGTGCCGCACCACCACGGGTATACCACACGTGGGCAAGGTAGCGACATACACCGGTGCCCGTCCGCGCAGGGCGCGCGGCTGCGGTTGCTCCGCGGCCCAGTCGTACAGCGTGTCATGCGCACCAACGATGGTCGCCAGATCATCGAGTACGACGGGCACCCCCGTGACGTCGGCGCGGCCCACCGCGCGGGTGTGCGCGGTACTCAACTGCGGGCTCATGGGGCCATCCGTGCGCGCCCAATGGCGGTGAGCAGGGCTCTGGCCTTGTTCTCCGTTTCCGCCCATTCGAGTTCCGCGATGGAGTCGTGCACGATACCGGCGCCGGCTTGCACCGAGGCGATGCCATCCGCAATGACACAGGTGCGGATGGTGATGGCCAGATCCATGCGCGTATCCCCGGCGCCGATAAAGCCAACGGCACCGGCATAGGCGCCGCGTCGCTCCGGTTCGAGCTCATCGATGATTTGCATGGCACGCACCTTCGGCGCCCCGGTCATCGTGCCCGCCGGAAACACCGCGCGGAATGCCTCAAGCGCACTCGAATCATCCGCCAGCTCGCCTTCCACCTGGCTCACCATGTGAAACACATGCGAGTACCGTTCGACGGTCATGAGATCGGTGACGCGTACGGTCCCATAGCGGGCAAGCCGGCCCACATCGTTGCGGCCGAGATCTACCAGCATCACATGTTCCGCCCGCTCTTTTTCGTCGGCCAGCAACTCCGCCGCAAGCGCGGCGTCTTCGTGGGGCGTCTTCCCGCGTGGACGCGTTCCGGCAATGGGCCGTACCGTAAGATGACCATCGGCCACACGCACCAGCAGTTCGGGCGAGCTCCCCACCAGCTCGAGTCCATCAAGCACCAGATGGTACATGTAGGGTGACGGATTCAGCGCGCGCAGGCAGCGGTACAGCGTGGTGGTATCAAAGTCGAGCGGCACCGACATGCGGCGGGCGAGCAACGTTTGAAAGACATCGCCGGACAGGATGTATTCCTTGATGCGTGCCACATCGCGCAGGAAGTCCTCGCGCGCGTAGTGCGAGTGCGCCACAACGGCCGGTGCCGACTCCTGCAACGACAGCGGCAACAGGACATCGGGCCCCTGCAATCGCGCCATCGTATCAGCAAGCGTCGCTGCCGCGTCGGCATAGAGCGCGTCCAACGCGGCATCGGATGCCCCTGCCGGTACCGGTACGGACACGATGATACGCGCCTGGCCACGCCAGTTGTCGATCACCACCAGCGCATCTGTAAACACGAAGCAGGCGTCGGGCGCGTTCACGCCCCGCGGTGGTGCATGGGGAAGCTGCTCGATGTGTCGTACCACATCGTACGCGAAGAACCCCACGGCACCACTCCACAAGGCGCCCAGCTCCGGGGCCGGGACAGGGCGCATGTCGCGCACGAGATCCCGCAGATCGGCAAGCGGATCAGCCGGGGTGCGGGCGTTGTGCCAACCGCGGGCATCGTCCCAATCCTCTACCACGTTATCGCACAGACGCCACGCGCCACGCGGTGCAGTGCCGAGGTAGGTGTAGCGCGCCCACGCTTCGCCGCCCGCCGGCGCTGACTCCAGCAGGAAGGCGAAAGGCCCACGGCGGAGTTTCGCGAATGCCGACACGGGCGTGCACAGATCGAGGAGGCAATCGCTCCACACGGGAACGAGGCCACCGGAGGTGCGACACGACGCGGCACGCGCGCGGAAATCAGCCTGGGCAGTCATCACAGGGAAGTTGGCCGACGCGCTCGCTGCGGGGCAAGCGAATGGGTAGCATTGATGATGACCGTGTCAGCTCTCCCTCTGGTGTCCCCCGCATTGTCCGGCGTCCACGTCGCGGTGGGTGTAGTGGACGTGGCGGTGTTGGCGCCGGCCCCACGCGGCCGCCGCGATCGGTGGCGGGTGCTCACGCTCCGTCGGGCGGCCGGTGTGCGGTGTACGGGCGCATGGGAACTCGTACATGGCCGCATTGAGCCAGGTGAGCACCCCGCAGCGGCGGCACGACGCGAGCTCTTTGAGGAGACCGGTTTGCCCCTGCAACGCCTGTATTCAATTGGCGTGCATCCGTTTTACCTCGTGCCACCGAACACCGTGCAGCTGGCGGTGGTGTTTGCAGCGGTGGTGGAGGCAACGCCCGCCGTGCTCCTGAGCGCTGAGCACGATGCCAGCATGTGGCGCACCCCGGCGGCCGCGATCCGCCATCTGGCGTGGCCCCGCGAACATGACGCCGTGCGCACGGCCATGCACCTCTTGCGTCATGGCGATGCGGGGGCGGTGGAAGACGTGTTGCTGGTGCCCGCCCCATGATGGCTGGGGCGGCGGCTTAGGCTGGTGGTTTGGGCGCCGCTGCGGCGCGCGAGCGCACCAGTGAGCGTTCGCGCTCAATGCGCTGGATCACCCGATTCCAGTCGGTTGCACTCGGTGTGCTTTCCATGAGTGCCGAGAGGGGCTGATTGACGTCCAGCTGTCCGTCAAAAATGAGGAGCGCCGATTGGACATCGCGCTGCCGAAGGCGGTACTCGCCAAACCCCGGTGTGATGGGGAGCATGTCGAGCGGACGGAAATCGCGACCCGTATTGCTGATGATGAACTCTTGCGGCGAGAAGCGTGTTTCGCCCTGTTCCTGTGCGAAGAAGCTCACGTACCAGATGGAATAGCTGGGCAACCGGTTCCGCTCCTTCACGGCCAGCAGCTCCCGGTCTTTGCTGGTGAGCAGTTCGCGCAGCGACCGATAGGAGTCGGGGGACAACAGCCGGATCACGCGCTCATCGAGCGGGATGGCGCGCACCTGTAACCCAGTGGCGGGGGACACTTTGAGCGCCAGGTCATCTTGGCGCAGCGTGCCGAAGCCAACGGGCACCCAGTTGGGATCGAGCGTATCGCCCGGGGTGCCAGACTGTCCGGCGGGGAGCGTCGTGGGCGTCACCTGCGCAGCCACAGACGGCGCGGACACACAGGCACTGAGCAGGGCTGCCAGCAGGGTGAACGTCACCTTGTGCATTACGATGGCTCCTCGGGCAGTTTCCAGTCGGGAAGCGAAAGCAGGGCGATCAGCGCCGCGGCGAGCTCGTCACGGCCAAGACCGGTGGTCGCACTAAACGGGACGATCTGATCGATATCCAACCCGAGAAACTTGGACAAGGTCTCCAAGCGTGGCTGGATCTCGAGCTTGCGCAACTTGTCGATCTTGGTGACCGCGAAGATGGTGGGCACCCCAAGATCCGCGAGGAAGTCAAGCATCGTGAGGTCGTCTTCCGTGGGATCGTGCCGCACGTCCAGCAGCTGCACCACGCCACGAAGCGTGGGACTGTCGGTGAGATAGCCCTCAATGAGCGGACGCCATTCGGCCTTGCGTGCCTTGGAGATTTTGGCGTAGCCGTATCCCGGAAGATCCGCGAGGCAAAAGAGCTTGTTCACATTGAAGAAGTGAATCTCTCGGGTCCGTCCCGGCGTGTTGCTCACGCGAGCGAACGACTTGCGGCGCATCAAGCGGTTGAGCAGAGACGACTTGCCAACATTGGAGCGGCCGGCAAAGGCGATTTCCGGCAAATCGGGGTCGGGGCGCCATCCGCCTTGCGTGGCCATCGGCCCGAGATATTCGAGGCTCCGAATGACCAAGGGATCCGTGCGCACCACTACTTCGGGGGCGATCTCGCTCCCGCCTGGGGATGGGGGCGCGCTCATGTGGGGCGCTCCATTTCGGGCGCAACCACCATGGCGTCGCTCACGTCGGGTAGGGGAGAGCGAAGCGCCAAGGCCAGCACTTCATCCATGGTACGCACCGGATGCCAAGTCACTTCCTTGCGCACATCCTCGGGCAGCTCGGCCAGATCCTTCGCGTTGCCGTGCGGCACGATCACGTGCGTGATGTGATGCCGGTGTGCCGCCACCCCTTTTTCGCGCACGCCACCAATGGGGAGCACTCGGCCCCGCAGCGTAATCTCGCCGGTCATGGCCACATCGCCGCGCACCGGGATGCCGGTGAGCGCGCTGGTGAGTGCGGTGGCTAACGCGATGCCGGCCGACGGTCCGTCTTTCGGGGTCGCGCCCGCTGGCAGGTGCACGTGGATGTCGCGCGTGCGATGGAAATCGGCCGGGAGTCCCATGCTATGAGCGCGGGACCGGACGTAGCTCAGGGCGGCAGCAGCGGATTCCTTAATGACATCACCAAGGGTGCCGGTGAGTTGCAACCGGCCGCGTCCGGGTACCACACTGACTTCAATTTCCAGCAGTTCCCCACCGACGTGCGTGAAGGCGAGCCCTGAGGCTACGCCGACCTGGTCGCGCAGCCCACTCTCCTGCTCATCGTGCGGGGCGGGACCCAAGAGCGAGGGGAGTTCGTCTTTCGTGATGACGACCGTTTCGTCAGGGCCGAGCGCGCGACGGGCCAGCTTCCGCGCCAGCCGCGCGAGGCGTCGGTCGAGGTCGCGGACACCGGCCTCCCGCGTCCAACCGCGAATGAGCGCGGACAACACGGTTGGCTCCAACGTCACGTGTGCCGGGGTGATACCATGGGCCGCGAGCTGCCGCGGCAGCAGGAACCGCCGCGCAATGGTGATCTTCTCGGGCTCGAGATAGCCTGGCAGACGAATGATTTCCATACGATCGCGCAGCGCTTCCGGAATGGACGCCAGGGAATTGGCGGTCGTGAGGAAGAGCACCTGCGACAAGTCGTAATCCACTTCGAGGAAGTGGTCGTTAAAGGCGTGATGCTGCTCGGGGTCGAGCACTTCCAGCAACGCCGACGCCGGATCGCCACGCCAATCACTGCCAAGCTTGTCGATCTCGTCGAGCAAGATGACGGGATTGATCGTTTCCGCGCGACGCATGGCCTGAATCACACGGCCGGGCAGTGCGCCGATATAGGTTCGACGATGGCCGCGGATTTCAGCTTCATCACGCACACCGCCAAGCGCCATGCGGACAAACTTGCGTCCGAGGGCGTGGGCGATTGACTTCCCGAGCGATGTTTTCCCAACGCCGGGCGGTCCAACCAGGCAGAGAATCGGGCCCGGGAGCTGTCCCACGCGACCGAGGACGGCGATGTAATCGAGGATGCGCTCTTTGACTTCCTCGAGGCCGTAATGGTCGCCTTCGAGCACCGTCCGGGCATGCTCGAGGTCCACGGTGTCGTCGGAGCGTGCGGTCCACGGGAGGGCAAGGACCCACTCGATCCAGCCGCGGGTTACCGAGGCGTCGGGGGACATCGGGGAGCTGCGCTTGAGCTTCCGCACTTCGCGATGGGCCCGCGTGGCGACAGCCGGCGGCAGTCCGCGCTCGGTGATCTGCTTGGCCAGTGTCTCCAGCTCGTCACCGTCCTCCTGCCCCAACTCTTTGTGGATGGCGCGTAGCTGTTCCTGCAGGTAGAACTCGCGCTGGTTTTGAAAGAGCGATCCCCGCACCTGTTCATCCAGCTTCTTCTCGAGCGCCAGCAATTCCAGCTCTCGCCCTAAGGCGTCCACCAGCCGCGTGGCCAGCTCGGGGAGCGTGGACGCTTCAAGGAGACGCTGCCGCTGATCGATGGGGAGCTGCAGGTGCGCCGCGATGCCGTAGGCAATGCGCTGGTCGTCATCGAGCGACTGCAGCAGGCCAACGATCTCGGGTGGTAGCCGACGATGCAGGTTGGCGTATTCGTCGAACAAGGACAGCGCATGGCGCAGGGTGGCGGAATCGCCGTCGGGCGCTGCGGCGGGGGCGGCCTTGAGCGCCAACGGCCACGGGGTGACGCGCGCCTCCAGCAGGGTTCCGCCGCGTGAGGCGGTGTAGCGCTGCACCCGTACACGTGAAACGGCCTCCACCAGAATCTTGGTGGTGCCGCCGGCCAACCGTGTTACCTGTTGCAGTCGCGCGCGAACGCCAACGCGGTGTAGGTCGGATGAGGCCGGCGTTTGCACATCGGCGTCCCGTTGCGTGACCAGCAGCAGCTCCTGGGTGCCGTCGGTGGCGGCGGCAACGGCGGCGAGTGAACCCGCGCGCCCAATCAGGAGGGGCATGGCAACGTGGGGGAACAACACCACGTCGCGAAGTGGAAGGACCGGCAACCGAAGGCTGCCGGCCCTTGAAGAGCGGTTGGTGCTCAGGCTTCCTTCTTCTGCCGTTTCGGCGCGAGTTCGAGGAGCGGTGGACCGCCGTGGAGTACGGAGGCTTCCGTGACTCGCACTTCGACCACGTCATCCCGAGTGGGGAGGTCGAACATGGTGTCCTGCAAGGTTTCTTCGAGGATGGCGCGCAATCCTCGCGCCCCGGTGCCGCGTCGCAGGGCCTTCCCCGCAACGGCACGGATGGCAGACTCCTCAAAGATGATTTTTACCTCTTCCAGCTCGAAGAGGCGCTGGTACTGCTTCACCAGCGCATTTTTGGGCTCCTTGAGGATTTGAATCAGGGCTTCCTCATCGAGCGCTTCGAGTGGGACGCACACCGGCAAGCGACCCACCAGTTCGGGGATGATGCCGAAGCGGAGCAGGTCGTCCGGCTCGACCTCGGCAAACGGCGTTTTGTCGGTGGTCTTCTTGATGGCCACCACCTT
>CANHTA010000012.1 GCA_947463135.1 Gemmatimonadota bacterium | reverse complement strand
CGCGGCGAGGCGCGCCTCACGACGAAACCGCGCCACGGCGGTGTCGTCTTTCGCGATGTGCGGATGGAGCACCTTAATGGCCACTTCGCGCGACAGCGACAGATCGCGGGCGCGCCAGACACTCCCGAACATGCCACTCCCCAGCGGTGACAAAATCTCATAGTCATCAGCCGTGGCCCAGCGCAGACGCGCCTCGGCGGAGTTCAGCACGGTTGGCAACTCGTCGCCCTCTGGCGCGATCATCACTTGCCGCACGGACACATGGCGATCCATGTCGCGGAGCATCGCCGCAATGGACGGGAAGCGATCATCCGGATCGGGCGCGAGCGCCCGCGCCATGACCGTCGCCAGCGCTTGCGGACAATCCGGGCGAAGCAGCGAGAGGGGGGGCGCGTCATGCTCCGGGGGAGTCTCCCCGGTCAACATGGTGAACAGCATGGCCGCCAGTTGCCACTGGTCGGAGGCAGGCGTTGGGCGCCAGCCCGCCGCCTGCCACTCCGGAGGCCAGGGCGTGTAGGCCGACGCCGGCTCAAGGCCGTGCGGACGCTGGTCGCGCGGCAAGACCCACTCCCACCCCAACAGCCACAGGCGGCCACCCGGCGTGAGCCAGATGGTACTCGCCGAAATCGCGCCATGCGACGAGCCCGTGTCATGGAGATAGGCCAGCGTGCTGCCAGCCTCACGGAGCACCTGCAAGGCAAACGGAATTGCCTCCGGCCCCAGCCGTGCCACGCGGGAATACACCGTTTCCCCACCGATCCAGCGGCGGAGATAACCGGGCCCTCGCCGGCTCTCCTCGTAGGACGCCCAAAAGTGATACGTGGTGGGGATGGACGGATGATTCCGGTGTGCCAGCGCGCGCGCCTCACACCGCAGCCATTCCTTGTGACGGGGATCGGGCGCACTCACCAGCGCGAGGGATCGCCCGAGCGCATCGATGACCTCCTGGTAATGCCGATGCTCACGCTGAATGGCCTCATGCCCCCACGACCAGCCCGGGGGCAACTGCCACGACTCCAGATGCGGAGCCGGTGAGGTTGTCAGCCGATGGTCGGGAGGATGCGCGGACGGAGTCATTGCACGCAGTTTAACAACCCGGGCAACATCAGGGACTGGGCGCGCGCCGCAGCATGAGGCGCACCGTGGTGCCAGCACCGAGCGTACTGGTTAGGCCGATGGTGCCGCCCCAGCCTTCGATCAATCGCCGGCTGATCGCCAGCCCCAGTCCACTGCCACTGGTTCGGGTCGAAAAGTGCGGCTCGAACACCTGAGGCAACACGTCGGCGGCTATCCCCGTCCCGTCATCGGTGACGTCGATCACCACATGGGTGGCCGTACTGTCGAGGTGTACCGACACCGCCGTCGCCTCGGCCAGCCGTGCATTTTCGAGCACGTTCAGTAACACGTCCTTCAGCTCGTCAGGCTGGGCCATCGCGAGCAACGGATCGACGCCGGTGGTTCCCCCCTCAACGGTCCAACGCACGCCAGCCTCGCGCTCCCCATCCTCGCCCAACCGCTCCAGCGCCACCACGTCATGGACCACGACCGCGACCTGCACCGGGATCGCCGGTGTCCGGTCCTCGGGTGCGGTGCCGTATCGACTGAATGCCCGCGCGATCTGGTCGAGATGATCGATCTCCGCGAGCACCCGCGACACATTGGTATCGAGAATGGCACCGAAGTCACGGCGCTGATCGCGGAAGGCCCGTTGGAGATGCTGGACCCCTAGACGAATGGGGGTGAGCGGATTCTTGATCTCATGCGCCACCTGCCGGGCCATTTCACCCCAAGCCAACACACGCTGCGCCGATGCCAGCTCCGTGACATCGTCAAGCGTCAACACGGCGCCACGTGGCAGGCGCGTCAGACGTGCGCGCAGCTGACGGCCAAGCACGCGCAGCTCGAAGGCCTCCTCATCGTTGGTGGTGGAGAGAAACGCCGTGGCGCGCTCCACCAGCGGGGTAAGCGGGGCCGGAAGGGCCTGCAGCGACATCCCGGGGGTGCGCAACGAGACCCCGAGCATGGTTTCGGCCCGCGGATTGGCGATGAGGATTTCGCCATGATTTGCGGCATCCGGCGAGGCTGACCGGAACGCGAGCACACCGCTGGCCACGTGCTGGAGGACCGCCTCAGTGCGGCGTTGTGCGGCCTCGAGCGCCGCGCGACTGGTTGTGAGGTCATCGGCCATGCGGCCGAAGGCGCGGTACACCGGCGCAAATTCCGCGGCGGGCGCCGTGCCAAGCGCAGGCGCACGTCCGCCGGCGGCAATCGCCAACGCCGCCTCCCGCAACGCCCCAACGGGTCGCGCCAGCGAACGCGCCGCCAGTCCACTGAGCCACAGCGCGCTCAGCGCGCCGAGCATGGTGGCGAAGAGCAGGAGCACGCCGAGATCCTCCCGACGCGCGTCGAGCGCGAATTCATCGCCGCGCGCCGGCGTGGCCAGGACCCACGGCCGTGTGGGAGAGAGATGACGGAAGCCGACCAGCGTACGCGCATCACCCACCGCCATGCGGCGCGTCGTAAACACGTCATCACTTCCGAAATCGTCGGCACGATAATCATCGGCGTTCAGCGACACCGGCAACAACCGCCCTAACGGCGCCAGCGCGTCGAGGAGCGCATCACTCGCCATGACCAGCTGTCCATCGCGATAGAGAAACAGCGGGGCCCCGGTGCTCGACGGTGACGTCCCGAGGGCACGTCGCTCCTGCTCCGCGGCCGCCACACGCAGCGTTTCCCGCACCAGCAGTTCGCGCGCGGCACGATCATCATCTTGCAGGCGATACCAGGCCCACGCCGTAAAGATTGTGGCCGGCACAATGAAGAACGTGAGCAAGGCCCCGCTCAAACGCACGCGATACGAACGAGCCCATCGTGCCCGACGCAGGCGCCATAATCGCCCTAGCACGCCATCCCCGAGGGCGGTGGCCGACCAGATAAGCAGGACCGCAATCACATCAAGGAACACCAGCAGAGCGCCGCGCGGCAGCAACACATCAAGCGACCGGAGATCAACCTCCACATGCACGTGCCGCACGTCCCCGCCGGTCCCGGCCACGCCATCGCCATGCATCGTATCACCCCGCCGACGCCACTGCAGCGGATGCGCGAGCGTGTCGCCGGCCAGCGGCAGCGCCAACGCCAACTTGTATGGCGCCACGATCCCGCTGGCGCCGGTGACCCCCGTGAATGACGCAAACGGATCGAGCGGGAGCAACCGCGTGCGTGGGGGGACCGCAATGGTGGTCACCACGCCATCGGGTGCCGGCACGGCGGCCACGAGGAGCGTGGCGGGACCATCGCCAACCGCGCGGATCTCCACCAGTCCACTCTCGCGAGCCATGAGCGCAATGATCGCTTGCGCTCCGATGGTGTCGTTCACGGGAGCGAGCGACAGATCGGACACCGGCGTCGTTGGCGCCTCCGGCACCCAGCGTGCCAACCGCGCCGGGTAACCGGCAAGGGCCAGCTCACTCGACGCATAGCGCCGCAGCAACGCCTCCGTGCTCTGTACGGGACGCGTCTCATCGCGCAGCGCGATAGCCAATCGCTCCATCAAGCGAAACGCATTTTCGTCCACCGACGCAATGCGATCGAGGTCATACTGGGCCAATGCCATCCGCGCACGGACGGTGGCTCCCCACGTGAGCGTCGCCGCACCGGTGCCTGCCACGATCGCCGCCGCCACGACCTGCGCGAGGCCGCGTCGGGTGAGCGCCAAGGCACCGATGGCCGACACCCAGAGCGCGGGATACCACGATGGCCACGCGCCAGGCGCACGCCACAGGATTGGCGCCAACACCCCAGCCAGGATTGCCAACACCGGCGCCACGTTGGACGGCAACCCACGTCGCGCGCCGAGTACGGCCCGCCCCGCGGCCGCGCCCGCGAGCAGAATCGACACACCCGCCAGGGCAAGCGCGAGCTGCCAGCCAATCCACAACGGGAACGCCGCGCCTGCAGCGGGCAGCGCAATGCCCCGCGCCAGATCGCGTAAGAGAAACGGTCCCCCCGACGCCACCACCATCACCACCCCGCCGGCCAGCCACCGCGACCGCCGGTGCAACGAGGTGCGTAGCACCAACAACAGCACCGCCAGCGCGAGGGCGGTGGTCATGAGCAGGGCGGCCACGTTGGAGGTGAGCGGACCGCCCATGGCCGCGAAGTAACTCGCCGGATCGAACAACGATGACACGTTCGACAGCGCCGTCAGCGGGGCCACCGCGATCGCCACGATGGCCGCCGCGGCCACCGCGACACGATGACCGGTGCGCGCCGGCCGACGCCACGCACTGATCAACAGACCAAGAAGCGCCAGCCCGAGCGAGAGATTGGTCCGCGCTCGTGCACGCTGAAGCAGCGCCTGTTGCGTCTCCCCCTCCGAAAAATCGAGGGCACGGACTCGGGCCAACCGATTGCGCCCATCCGGCACGATCACCACCGTTGATCCAGGGGCGACGCTCGTCGAGTCGGGTGATTCGACAATGGTGTGCGCCACATCCACACGCCCCCAGAGCGTGCCCAGCAGCGGCTTCGCGAAGCGATCAGCCGGCGGCGCCGAAGACACCAACGCCACCGCCACGGCTTCACGGCGCCCGTCGGCCGAGCGCGCGGTTGCCACCAGCGACGTGTGAAACGCGCCATCCACTAAGCGCACGCCGACCGGCGCACCCGCCGCGATCGGGGTGCGGGTCTGTCCGGCATGCGCCACCAACGCGCCGTCTTCAAAAATCAGCAGCGCGGACTCCACGTCATCCGCCAGCGGCGCGCGTACCCCCGCCGCCGCGTCCATGGCGCGCGCCGCGTTGGCTTGCGCCTCAAGGGCTCGCGCCTCGCTGGCTCCCGTGCCGGCGGCGCGTTGCAAGGTGGCCGCGACGTCGGCCACGCGCGTGGCCACGCGCACGGCGCGGTTTTCCCGTTCGCCAGCCGCCCAGGTGGCCCAATCCTGGCGCACCGACGAGAGTGTCACGGTTTCGCCAATCGCGATGGTGACGGTCACCGCGAGCAAGACAACGGTCATCACCGGTATACCACGTGGCCGTCGAAGGCGCGGCAACCACCAAGCGGCGGCGGCACTGGCCATTAGGGCCACGGCCAGCGCCGACCACGCGGGCGCCCGCTGCCACACGGCACACGCGACAATCGCCGTGCAGGTTGCCACGACCCACGCCCAGGGCCACGAGTCGGCGCGCGCTGCACGGAGAGAGGAACTCATGGGCACAGAATACCCCACTCCTCCGTCGAAGGCGACCGGTCTGCCTTGGGGACCACCCGGTCCGATTATGTTTAGGGGATGCCCGTGCCCCGCCGTGTCCCGCCTGCCCTGCCGCTACTTGCCATTGCCCTTGCCGCACCAATGCTGCTGGCGGGGTGGCTCCCGGCGTCGGCATCACCGTGGAACGCGATGGATGTGGCGCACCGCCAGCCGCCGGCATCGGCGCGCCTCGACGTGGGGAGCTTCACGCTGCTCATCAACGGGCAGCGCGCGGGGCGCGAACAGTTTTCGGTGCAGCGCGTGGTCTCGCAGGATGGCGGAACGCTCGAAGTCCGTTCCGAATCGGCCGTCAACGACCGGCGTGTCGCCATGCGTCTCGAGACCGACTCCGCAGGCACACCCGTTCGGTACTCCGTTGAAGAGCGTCGCGGCGCCGACGTCACGCTTCGGCTTGGCGGGCAGCGGGTTCGCGGACGCTTCGCCACACTCGCCCGGAGTTCCACCGGTGAAGCGGCGCGTGAATATCTCCTGCGCCCGGGTGCGGTTGTGGTGGAAGAGGATGGCGTCGTGCAATACGCGCTGCTGGTACGATCGCGCACGCTGCGTGAAGGGGATGGGATCACACTCCCCAGCCTGACCCCCATCGCGAATGCCCAGGGAGCGGTCCGTCTCATGCTTGAGAGTCGCGCGGACAGCATTGTGGTGGCCGGGGTGCGGCTCGCGGCCACGCGCTGGCGCATCATCGCCAACAGCCGTGAAACCCGCTTGGTGTGGACCGATGCCGAGGGTCGCTTGCTCCGGCTGCTGATCCCCGACCGTCACATTGAAGCGCTGCGCGATGACGTGCCGCGTGAGGTCGCCGCAATCACCAACACGGCCAATGCACCACGCCAACGCCGCCCCCTGGCGGCCTCAGCCGCTGCCCTCCCTGAAACCATCACGCCCCGCAAGGCGTACGCTTTCTGAATATGTCCTTCACCCGCCGTGTCCCCATGAAATCTCACGCTTTCGCGCTCGCGCTCGCCGTGGCTACCGCTGCGGTGGCGCCGGCATCCGTCGCCGCACAGTCCGCCCCTGCTGCAGGGGCTGTCATCACGCTCACGGACGCCTTGGCGCTTGCCCGACGTAACAACCCAACGCTGCAATCGGCCACCAACGCCCGCCGCGCCGCCGCCGCGGCCGTCCGGTCGGCCAAGGGCGCCTTCCTCCCAAGCGTGAACAGCAGCTTCGGTGGCGGTTATCGCGAAGGCCGCCAAACGTTCTTCCAGGGTCAGGGCTTCGGCTCCACCAACGATCAGTTGTCCACCGATGCCTCGGTGAACGCCAACATGCAACTGTCGCTTGGTACCCTCAATGACCGGCGCGCCGCACAGGCCAACCAAAACGCCACCGAAGCCGACATCGCCACGGCCGAGCAACGGGTGCGCAATGATGTCACTACGCAGTATCTCTCCGCCTTGCAGGCGCAGGCACGGGCCTCGCTCCAGGACACCCTGCAGGCCACCACGCAGACCCAGCTCCAACTCGCCCGCGCCCGCTTACAAGTGGGCTCCGGCACGCAGCTGGATGTGCAACGCGCGGAAGTGGCCGATGGACAGCAGCGTGTCGCGTCGTTGAACGCGCGCAATCAGGCGGCCATCGAGGTGGTCCGTCTCTTCCAGACCATCGGCATTGAAGCGGTACCGAACGCCACGCTGAATACCAACCTCGCCGCCCTGCCCACGATTGAGCTGGCGGCCATCCTCGACATGGCGCGGCGCTCCAATCCGGCGCTCGGCTCCTTCCGCGCCCGCGAAGAGGCGGCGCGACAGTCGCAAGCGTCGGCACGCAGCGCCTACTTCCCGTCGCTGTCGCTCTCCGCCGGGGTGTCCGCCTTTACCAACCGGTTCACCAACACCGGACAGCTCATCAGCCAGAGTCAGGCGAGTACGATGAGCGCCAAGGCCTCCTGTATTCGCAGCGAAGAGGTCCGCGACCGATTGGGATTCCCCAACAACCTCGCCCAGTGCAACAACATCACCTTCACGGCCGCGCAGGAAGACGCCATCCGCGCCGCCCAAAGCAAGTATCCGTTCGACTTCACGCGCAATCCGTATTCGTTGTCCGCCTCACTCTCCATGCCGATTTTCAACGGCTGGCGTCGTGAGCAGCAGGTTGAGCAGGCCAATGTGCAGCGCCGCAATGCCGAGAACGATGTACGGGCGCAGGAATTGCGCGTCACCGCAGACGTGACCGCTGCGTATCTGTCGCTGAGCACCGCGCAGCAGACGGTGGTGTTGCAGGAAGAGAATGTGCGGACGGCCCGCACGGCCCTGTCGCTGGCGCAGGAGCGCTATCGCGTTGGTGCCATCAGTATCGTGGATTTAGTTCAGGCGCGCGGGGATTACGAGCGCGCCGAAACCGACCGCATCACCGCCGTATTCGATGTACAACGGGCGTTCGCGGCGTTGGAAAACGCCGCCGGCCGTCCCCTTCGCTAACTAGAGACCAGTCATGACGAACGCGGTAAAATATGGAATTGGTGGTGCCGTAGTGCTTGCGGTCGCCGCTCTCGGTGTGGTCAGTGCCAAGCGCAACAGCACCAAACCGGTGGAAGTGCGAACCGAAGCGGTGGAGTCGCGTGACTTGGTCGCCTCGGTCACCGCCAGCGGACAGATTCAGCCCCGCACCAAGGTTGATGTCTCGGCTGACGTCACCGGCAAGATCGTGCGCCTGTCGGTGAAAGAAGGGGACCTGGTGAAGAAGGGGCAGTTCCTGCTGCAAATCGACCCGGAACAGGTTACGGCGGCGCTCCAGCGCGCCGAAGCCTTCCTCGCGTCCTCGCGCGCCCAGGAAGCACAGTCGCGTGCCAGCTTGCTGCAGGCGCAGCGCAACTACGACCGGTCGTTAAAAATCAAGCAGCAATCGCCGGAGCTCGTGAGCGACGAACAGCTCGAGCAGCTCAAAACCCAAGCCGAAGTGAACAAGGCGTTGGCGGAGGCCGCGGGCTTCAGCGTCGATCAAGCGGTGGCCTCGGTGCGTGACGCACGACAGGCGCTCAACCGCACCACCATTATCGCCCCGATGAGCGGCAAGATCACCCGCCTGAATGTGGAGGAGGGGGAAACGGCGATCATGGGCACACTCAACAAGGACGCCGCCACCCTCATGACCATCAGTGACATGAGCGTGCTCGAGACCAAAGTGAAGGTCGATGAAACCGACGTGGCGCGCATCACGGTCGGCGACTCGGCGCTCATCCAGATCGATGCGTTCCCCGACACCACGTTCGTGGGACGCGTCGTGGAAATCTCCAACAGCTCCGTGGCAAAGGCGGGGGCGGCCAACACTGGCGATCAGGCCATCGACTACGAAGTGCGAGTCGAACTGGTCAACCCGCCACAGGACACACGCCCCGACTTTTCGGCCACCGCCAAAATCGTCACCGCCTCGCGCACCAAGGTGCTGAGCATCCCCATCATTGCCCTCACCGTGCGGGAGAATGAAGAGCTCCCGAATGGCGATTCGGCCGTCACCGTGGGCCGTCAGCCAACCAAGGAAGTGGGCAAGCGCGATGTCGAAGGCGTCTTCGTGGTGGGCACCGACAACACGGTCAGCTTCCGCCCGGTGAAGGTTGGCATCGCCGGCGAGCGACACTTCGAAGTCCTTGATGGACTGAAGACTGGCGAGACCATTGTGGCTGGCACGTATCAGGCCATTCGCGAACTCAAGGACGGCGCCGCCATCCGGACCGCCAAGGTCGAGGACAAGAAGGCGCCGACTGCCGAGAAAAAACCGTGAGCACCCCAGTCGATGAGATCGGACTCAGCACCACGGGCGAACGCAAAGCGGTCACCAGTGTGGCGGGTACGGCCCCCGGTCAGGATTGGGTGATTGTCACCCGACAGCTGAAACGGCAGTACGACATGGGCGGTGAGATTGTGCGCGCGCTGCGCGGTGTCGATCTCGCCATCCGGCGTAACGAGTATGTGGCCATCATGGGGCCATCGGGGTCGGGAAAATCGACGCTCATGAATCTCATCGGCTGTCTCGATACGCCAAACGAAGGCGAGTACTGGCTCAACGGCATGCTCGTGAGCGAGATGTCCGACGATGCCCTCGCGCGGGTACGCAACAAGGAAATCGGCTTCGTGTTCCAGACCTTCAACCTGTTGCCACGGGCCTCCGCGTTGCAGAACGTTGAGCTGCCGCTGGTGTATGCCGGCATCTCCGCCGACGATCGGAAGAAGCGCGCCTCCGAGGCGTTGGAGCGGGTCCAGCTGGGACAGCGTATGCACCACCGCCCCAACGAACTCTCCGGTGGTCAGCGTCAGCGTGTGGCCATTGCCCGCGCCTTGGTGAACCGGCCGTCTATTCTGCTGGCCGACGAACCTACCGGAAACCTGGACTCGCAAACCTCCGAGGAGATCATGCGCGTCTTCGAGGAGTTGGCAACCCAGGGGCAAACCGTGGTGATGGTGACCCACGAACCGGACATCGCGGTGCATGCGAAGCGCATCATCGTGCTGCGCGACGGCGTAATTTCGAGCGACGAAACACGCGCGCAGTATGCGGTCAAAATCAGTGGCGAGCGCGTGCACTAAGTGAAAACACGAGACGCCATTGGTCTGGCCCTGTCGCAAATCCGGGTGCAGAAGCTGAAGAGCGCCTTCACCCTCCTCGGGGTCACGATTGGCGTGATGTTCCTCATCGCCGTGGTGTCCATTGTTGAGGGCATGGGGCGCTATGTCGAGGAGGATTTCGCGGCGCGCCTCATTGGAAGCAACACCTTTACCTTGCGCCGCTTCAGCAACGTTGGCCCCGGTGGCAACCGCGGCTTTGATGCCCGCACGGCGCAGCGTCGTCCGCTGATTCGCATGACCGATGTGGAGGCGGTTCGTTCCGCCATCCCCGCCACCATGAAGTCCAGTATTGCCAGCGAGACGTTCAAGTATGCCGCAGCACCCGGCGCGCGTCCGCGTCAGGTGCAAGCGGTGGCTACGGACGCCAATTATTTCGTCATCAAGAACTTCGCGGTAACACAGGGACGGGCGTTTACCGATCAGGAAGTCCGGGCCGGATCGCCCGTGTTGGTGATTGGGGTTGAGGTGGCCGAACACTTCTTTCCCGGACTGAATCCGGAAGGACGATCGCTGCGCATCGCGGGCGTCCCGTTTACGGTGGTGGGCGTCATTGAGAAGCAAGGCTCGGTGTTCGGGTTTTCCCTCGACCGTCTGGCCATTGCCCCGTATTCGTCACCCATGGGTCGCATTATCCGCCCGCAGCGCGACTTTTCCTCACTCATTGTGCAGGCGCCAAGCCAGGCGGATCTGCCGGAAGGGATAGAAGCCGCCCGTGGAGCGCTGCGTGCGTTCCGCGGTCTCCGGGCCGGTGAACCGGACAACTTCGGATTGGTCACCCAAGACGCGGCGTTCGGATTTATCAAGCAGCTCAAGGGACGGCTGGTGCTCTTTGGTACCGCACTCCCCGCGATCAGTCTGGTGGTTGGCGCGATGGTCATTATGAACATCATGCTCGTTGCCGTAGCCGAGCGTACGCGTGAAATCGGCGTGCGCAAAGCGCTGGGCGCCAAGCGAAAGGACATTCTGTCGCAGTTTCTGGTGGAGGCGGCCACGCTGAGTACGCTCGGGGCGGCCGTTGGGATCGCGTTGGGGATTGGCTTAGCCGAGCTGATCGCCGCGCTCACTCCCCTCCCCGCGGCCGTTGCCCCGTGGTCGATCGCCGCCGCGCTCGTCACCGGTGCCGGCGTTGGGATCGCCGCCGGCTTGTATCCGGCGAGCCGCGCGTCGCGGCTCGACCCCATCACAGCGCTGCGCCAGGAGTAATGGGATGAACAAGTTCCTCTTGGTGTTGGAAGGCGTTGGTATGGCGCTCGAGTCCATTCGCTCCAATAAGGTGCGCGCTGCGCTCACCATTGCCGGGGTGGCCATCGGCGTCTTCGTGGTGGTGGCCATGGGCGCCGTGGTCACGGGCATCCGCGCGTCATTTCAGAAAGATCTCGAGGAGATCGGCGCCACCACCTTCCTGGTGCAGCGTCGCGGCAGTGGCATCAATGCCTGCGACGGCACCGACGAGAAGTGCCCCGACCGCCGGAATCCCGCCATTTCGTTTGCCGAATGGGACATGGTGAAGCGCATTGCCGGCGTGGAAGGTGCCATTGGCGTGCTGGGCGGTCAGGGCAACTTCGGCTACCGCAACAGTCGCGTTGATAACGTCGGCTTTGATGCGTACAGCGTGGAATGGCCGCAGGTTGATGCGTCGGACATCTTCCCCGGCCGCAATTTTACGCGCACCGAGTACGAGGGCGGCACGCCGGTCGTGTTGGTCAACGACACCCTGAAGTCACAGCTGTTCGGCGATTCCGAAGCCATCGGCAAGCAAATCACGATTAACGGGCGGCAGTTTACCGTCATTGGCATCTACGCACCGAAGGCCGGCTTTCTCAAGTCTCTTGAGGGGAAGGGCCCGGATACCCCGCGAGCCATCGTCCCGCTCCTGAGTGCCGTGCGACAGCTTGACGTGTTCAAGGGAGGACTCACGCTGCTCGTGCGGCCACGTGTGGATGCCAGTCAGGGTGAGGTGATGGATGAGGTGATGGCGGCGATGCGGGCCCGACGCGGCCTGCGTCCGGGCGACCGGAACGATTTCTATCTGGTTGAGCAGGACCGCATCATGGAAACCTTCGATCAGCTATTCGGCGCGATCTTTGCCGTAGGCTTGGCGTTGTCGGCGGTGGCGCTGCTGGTTGGTGGCGTCGGGGTCGTCGCGATTATGATGATCTCCGTAACCGAGCGGACACGGGAAATCGGCGTCCGTAAAGCACTCGGTGCCACCTCCGGTACCATTCGCTGGCAGTTTCTCGTGGAGGCCGCCACCATGACCAGCATCGGCGCCCTGCTCGGCCTCGCGATCGGTGCCCTGCTCGCCTGGGTCATCCGCACCAATACCTCCATCCCCGCCACGTTACCGGCCAGCATTGTGGCCACCGCCTTGATCGCGAGTGCCGTAACCGGCGTTGCGTTTGGCATGCTTCCCGCCATGCGCGCCTCGAAGCTTGATCCGGTCGAGGCACTCCGGCACGAGTAAGCCGGTCACCATGCGCTTCTCCGACATCATCCGGCTGTCCTTGCTACAGCTTCGCGTGAACCCCATGCGCACGGCGTTCACGCTACTCGGGATTGTGGTGTCGGTCGGGTTTCTGGTGGCCGTAGTGGCCATCATTCAGGGGATGAACGCCTATGTGAAGGAGAACATCGCCGATGCCATGATCGGGATGAACACCTTCCAGGTGCGACGCTTACCCATCAGTCTCGGGCTCTTCAGCGACGAGCAGTTCCGTATGCTGCAGCGCCGCCCGCGCGTGGACGAACGCGATGCCGACGCGGTGCGCGACGCGCTCCCCGACGCCGTGGCAATTGCGCTGCAATCAGGGTGGCCCACGCCGCAAGCCGATGTCGTGTGGCGCAACCGCACCCTTGGCAGCGTCTTGATCTTCGGCGTCACCGCCGGCTACCAGGTTGTGCAGGACTATCGCTTCACCGAGGGACGCCCGCTCAGTGATACCGATGTCCGCGAGCGGCGCCATGTCATGGTGATCGGAGCCGATGTCGCGCAGAATCTCTTCCAGGGGGCCACCGCCATCGACCAAGAGGTGCGCGTGATGGGGCAGCGCTACACCATCGTGGGGGTGGTGGCGCGAAAAGGCCGAGTGCTTGGGCAATCGTTTGACGGCTTTGTCCTGCTGCCCATCTCCGCGTTCGAAGCCATTTATGGGCGACGGCGGAACACCACGATCTCCGTGAAAATGGGGGAGGCCCAGCAGGTGGGCCCTGCCATGGCGCGCGCGCAGGAGGCAATGCGACTGGCGCGTCGGCTGCGACCGTCGGAGCGCGACAACTTTGACGTGGGCACCGCCGATGCGCTGGTCGACTTCTGGAAACAGCTCACGCAGGTGCTCTTTGCCGTGGTGCCCGCGGTGGTGGCCATCGGCATTCTGGTGGGTGGCATCGTCATCATGAATATCATGTTGATGGGCGTCACCGAGCGTACGCACGAGATCGGCCTCCGAAAGGCGGTGGGTGCCACCGCCGCCGACGTGCGGCGGCAGTTCCTCGCCGAAGCGGTGACGTTGGCTGTCTGCGGTGGACTGATTGGTGTCGTTGCAGGATGGGGGCTGGCCACCGCTATCGCGGCGTTCTCGCCACTCCCCGCCACGGTCTCGCCGTGGAGTGTGGCACTGGCGTTGTCCCTTGGCGCCGGTGTGGGCGTGCTCTTCGGCGTGTACCCCGCATCGCGTGCGGCCAAGCTCGATCCCATCACCGCCATGCGCGCCGAAGTGTAAGCCATGAGTCGTCGCGTCGGTGCCTTTCGGGAGAATCTCCTCATTGCCTTCGACGCGATCCGCGTGAACACGCTGCGCTCATCACTCACCATTCTTGGTGTGGTGATTGGCGTGGCAACCGTCATGGCCATGGCGGCGATCGTGGAGGGGATACGATCGCAGATTGTCACGACCATTGAAGTGGCGGGACCGACCACGTTCTACGTGCTCAAGAAGTTCTCGCAGACCCCGCTCAATCCGGACAATCTGCCGAAGGACGTGCGCATCCGGCCGGATCTGTCGCCGGCAGAGGCTGACCGCCTGCGGCGCCTTCCCGAGATTGCCTACGCCTCGCTCTGGGCGCAGACGCTCGCGCGTATTGAGTCCAATGGCGTGCGCTCGCAGTCGATGGCCATTTTCGGCGCTGATGACGGGTTTACCCGCATTCAGGGGGGCGAGCTGGTGGAGGGGCGGTGGTTCACCCGCAACGAGCTGAATGCCGGTGCCCCGGTGGTGGTGCTGCAAAACGTCACCGCCCGCAAACTGTTCGGCCGCGAGCGCATGTTGGGCCGACAGGTCCAGATTGGCGGCCGCCCGTTAATCGTTATTGGACTGTGGGAGGAACCCGGGAATATCTTTGCGCCACCGGGACAAGCGGTGGGCGCGGTCGTGCCCTACAAGTTCATGGAACGCGGCTACGCGATCGACAAAACCAACGCGCTGTGGATTCCCGTGAAGCCGCGTGCCGGGGTGAGTGTGTCAGATGCGCAGGGCGCGGCGGTGATGGCGCTTCGCGAAATGCGCGGCCTGCGACCGGGAGCAGGCAACAGTTTCGATCTCGTCACGCAAGATCAAATCCTCGACACCTTCAACGGCATTACCGATGTGTTCTTCTTGGTGATGATCGTGCTCTCGGGGGTGGCGCTGTTGGTGGGGGGCATCGGCGTCATGGCCATTATGACGGTGTCCGTCACCAGTCGCACACGGGAAATCGGCGTCCGGAAAGCGCTGGGCGCGACGCGCCGGGACATTTTGCTGCAGTTCCTCATTGAGGCCTGTACGCTCACCGGTATTGGTGGCCTGCTCGGGATGCTGGTGGGCCTCGTGCTGGGCCGTGTCGCGTCGGTGGCCCTCAACATTTCCGCACCGGTACCGGTGTCGCTGACGATCATTGCCGTTGTCATGTCGGTGGGCATCGGCATCATTTTTGGACTCGTGCCGGCACGCCGCGCGGCCAAGCTGGACCCCATCGAGGCATTGCGCTACGAGTAACGCGTCGCGCGCTACTCAGTAGCCGCGGAGCGCCAGGAACGCGTCCCATAAGGGAAGCGAAACGGGCATGCCAAGCACCGCCAGTTCGAGCACCCCCAGTACCCCAAGCACCGAGAGCAGCATCATGCCTTGGCGACGCAGTGGAGACCGGTCGCGCAGGGCATGCAGAATGGTGCGCAGCGTGAAGGCCAACAACAGCGCCACGGACACCGGCAACACCCAGCTATTGCGCGTGGGGCCGAAGTACGACTCGAGATAGGTGAGTGGTTCCGGAAAGAAGCCGCGTCCGGGGTTTTCGACGCCCAGGAAAATGTTGATGCTGGCCGCTTGATGCGTCACCCAAAAAAGGATGAGTGCCCACCAGCCGGCGCGATTGGCGCGCCGTGCCGTGAGGATACCGGTAATGGCCAGCACCGCCAGCATGGCGAGCTGATACCAGAACATGGCAAGAACGGCGCGCACCGCTAACCCCCAACTTGGTGCCTCCGCCGGAACCGGCACCATCAACGCCGCAGGCCCTACCAGCCATCCGCCGTAGAACGCCACCTGCACCCACGTCCACAAAAACGCGGCACCAAGAAACGTGCGGCGTGCGCCGGACGCGGTTCCATGATCGCGTTCGAGATACAGCAACCACGCCCCCCACACCGCCAGCGCGCTGGCGAGCACCAAGCCCAGCAGGCGCGTGGTGGGCGACCGCTCGAGGGCAAAGATGATACCGGTGGCGCTCCACCAGAAACACACCACCACCATCAGCGAGCGCAGCGCCACACGCAGTGAGGTCTCACGTGTGGCGATGTCGGTGTCATGCAGCCGCGACGGATGTCGGACGCGCACCAGCGCCCGCCACGGCCAGATCGTGCGGTGCACCAGTGGCGTGTTATGCACGCTCCCCTCCGTCTGCCAGCTGCATGGCCGTGCGCACCAGTCCGCCCAACGCCTTCGCATTCGCCGCCGGCAACAGCACATATCGCGCACGCATCGCGTCTGCGATCCGACGCGCGACCGGTTCGCCACGCGTTGACGTATCCACAAACAACGCCGGGATCTGCTGCTGCGCGAAACGCGCCCCCGCGAGCAATGCATCGCGCTCCGCCCCCGGACGTCCTGGGGTGCCGTCACGCGCAATGTTGGCGCGACCGTCGGTGAGCATCACCACCAGTGGAGCACTCCCCGACCGTTTCGTACCCATCGCCTGCTCAAGCGCCGCATCAAGGGCATGCGCTAACGGGGTACCGCCACCGCCCGGCAACGCAGCCAGCACTTTCTTCGCGCGTGCGAGCGCGCGCGTTGGCGGCAGGAGCAGCTCGGTGCCCGATCCCCGGAAAGCCAGGAGGCTGACGCGATCACGTCGCGAGTAGCTCTCGGCGAGCAGCAGTTCAACGGCCCCCTTGGCTTCGGCCAATCGATGTAACGCAGACGAGCCCGACGCATCCACCACAAAGAGCACGGTAGTGCCGGTTTTCTCGATGAAGCGACGGATCCGAAAATCTTCGCGACGGATACTCACGCGCGGCCGCGCCACCGCCGGGGCCGTGGCCGCCGTGGTGACCAACGGTTGACGCCGTCCGCGTTGCCACGGTGCCGCCGCCCGCAAGGTTTCCAGGAGATGCAACCGTGCGCCACCACGCGGCAGCCCGGTTCGTGCCCCGCGCGGACGACCGCGCAGCATGTTCGCCTGTTCGGCGCCTACCCGGCCCTGCATCGCACCGCCATTGGCCCGCTCCAACAGGTGGGCCAACAGCCCGGGCGGCAGCGCCGACGTGACGGCGTCCCGCAAGAGGTCCATCTGATCCACGGCCGGAGCCGGGCGATCATCGTGCGGCGCCTCGGTGTCCGGCGCTGAGCCGTCGGCGTCCGACGTTGGCTCACCATTCATCGGCGGTGGTTCAGGCGGCGGCGGCGGGCTGTCGGCCTGCTCGCCATCTTCGGGCTCATGCTCCGGGGGAGGTTCCGGTGGCGGAGGTAACCGCGTGGCGCGCGGCGCCAACACCAGCGCGGCAGCCACCTCCGCGTCCGCTTCGATGATCATCAACCGGCCCTGAAGCGCCGCGTGCGCACGCGCGCAGCGCAAGGCCAAGAGCGGCGCCCGAACCGACGCAATCCCGAAGGCGTCCGCCGTTTCACAGAGCGCCACGATCCACGATTCATCAATGCTCACCGACATGAGCCGATGGCGCGCGTCGCGTGCGCATTGCCCCCACCACGCCAGCGCGTGCGCATCGGGCTCCGCCAACAGCGCGTCAGTCGCACCGCCACGCAGGCGCACCGTAAAGGCCAAGCGGTCGCGCAGCGCCTCATGCACGATCTCATCATCGACCGACTCATCCATCACCACCACACACACGCGTGCCGCATGCCGTGCACCGATGCCATCGCGTGCAACCTGTACCTCGCCATGATCGAGCACCTCGCACAAGGCGGTGCGTGCCGCTGTGGATAAGCGTTCGGCCATGGGCACGGTGAGCACCCCGCCGTCCGCTGCGGCCAGCACGCCGCGCTCCGCGACTAACGCTCCCGTCGCGAGGGTGGCCGCCAGATCGACTCCCCCATAAAGACGGTCCGGCGTGACGCTCGACGGCACACGCCGGCTGGGCGCACCAACCGGCAGCGCCTGCTGCACGATGTGTGTGAACGCGCGGGCCTGCTCGTGCAGCGGATGATCCAACACCGCGCCGCCGAGCCCGCGCGCATCAACCGCCAGCAGCAGCGCGGCGAGCGCGGGGCCCTGCGGCAGCTCAGCGTGCCGCGACGACATCGCCCCACAACTCGCCAATCGCACGCTCTACGCGGGTCGTGGACCCTGCATCGTCGAGCACATTACGCCGCAACCGATGACGCAACGCCATCGGGGCGATCCGACGGAGATGCGATAGCGTAACCTCACTGTCCCCGTCGTAGGCCGCCATGGCACGCGCAGTACGGAGCAGGGTGAGTTCCCCGCGCAACCCATCGGTGCCAAGCTGCGCGCAGAGCGTTGCCGCACGCTCAAGCACCGTGTCCGAGACGACCAGGGCATCAAGCCGGGTCCGTGCCTTTTCCAGATGCCGTCGCACCTTGGCGTCGGCCTTCTGCCAATGGGCGAGGAAAGCGGAGGGGTCGCGATCGAAGGCATCGCGACGCTTGATGACCTCGATACGGGTGGCAATGACCGTGGGGGTGCGCACGTCCACCGCCAGCCCGAAGCGATCGAGCAACTGTGGGCGCAACTCCCCCTCTTCGGGGTTCCCGCTCCCCACCAACACGAAGCGCGACGGGTGGCGGATGCTCACCCCCTCACGCTCCACCACGTTCTCCCCCGTGGCGGCCGCGTCGAGGAGCAAATCCACCAAGTGATCTTCCAGCAGATTGACTTCGTCAACGTAGAGGAAGCCACGATGGGCGCGAGCCAGCAACCCCGGCTCAAAGGCCTTTTCCCCGGTGGTGAGCGCCTTCTCGAGGTCGAGGGCGCCAACGACACGGTCTTCGGTGGCACCCAAGGGGAGATCGACCACCGGCACGGGGGCCGTGGTGGATTTGCCCGGGAGCCCGGCGGCGGCTCTGGCGAGGCATTCATCGCACCGGCTGCTTCCGGCCTGCGGGTCACAGCCATACCGACAGCCCGCCACGACCTTCATGGGGGGGAGCAAGCCGGCGAGGGCACGCACCGCCGTGGATTTGCCGGTACCGCGGTCACCGAACACCATCACCCCCCCAATGGTGGGGTCGACGGCTACCAGCAACAACGCCAGCTTCATCTCGTCCTGTCCAACGATTGCGCTAAACGGAAAGACCGGTCGCATGCGGATTCAAAAAGGTTCATGATGGGACCGCCTGGGGGTCACGCCACTACCTCCGACGATAGGATCGGGGGCACAGCGTCGCAAGAGCTAGACACTTGATGTGTACACTTTTCTTGACACTCTCGATTCCCGTGCTTATCGTCGGCCCGTGAACCCTTCTGAACAGGCCCTGACGTCTTCGCCGGCGCTGGCACCCGATCGTGCCCGGACCGCGCACACCGCCCAGTCCGCCACTGGGCTCGACGCCCATGCCGTAGTGCCCCCTCCCACGTGGTTCGAGCGGATCCGCGACCGGTTCAACGCGCTGGTGGCGACCGACCGGTTTCAGCGATGGAGCGCCCGTTTCCCCCTGACCAGACCCATCACGCTGCGCCGGTCGCGGGCGCTGTTTGATGTGGTGTCCGGGTTTGTGTACACCCAGACGCTCCTGGCCTGTGTGGAGCTGGACCTCTTCGCCTATCTGGCGGGGGGGGCGCGGACGATCGACGAAATCGCCGACTACGCCAAGCTGTCACGCGCCAGCACGGAACGGTTGTTAAACGCCGCCGCGTCGCTCCGCCTGTTGATGAAGCGGCGGCACGGTCGCTACGCCCTGGGGGCGCTGGGAGCCCCGCTCGTTGGCAACACCGGCGTGCTGGCGTTGATTCGCCACCATCGGTTGGCCTATCAGGATCTCAGCGATCCGGTCGCGCTGTTGAGGCAGGGGGCGGACTTCCGCACGGAGCTTTCGCGCTACTGGTCGTATGCCGACGCCCCGCGCCCCCAGCAGATCGACGATACCCGCGTCGCGGCCTATTCGGAGATCATGGCCGATACGCTCCCGCCGGTGGCCAATGATGTCCTCGACGCCTATGACCTGTCTCGGCATTCCTGCCTGCTGGATGTCGGTGGCGGCGAGGGGGTGTTCCTCTCCTTGGTTGGCGCGCGCCACGCCCATCTGCAGCTCCGGTTGTTTGACCTGCCGGCCGTCGCGGCACGGGCCAAAACCCGGCTGAGTCAGGCGGGCTTTGCCGACCGCGTGCACTGCCACGGTGGCAACTTCCACGCCGACGCGCTGCCCACCGGGGCGGACGTGATCTCCTTAGTGCGGGTCTTGCTCGACCACGACGATGCCTCGGTGCTCCGCCTGTTGAAGCGGGTCCGTGCCGCACTTCCCAGTGGGGGCGTGCTGCTGATTGCCGAAGCGATGGCCGGCGTGCGGGGGGCGGAAACCGTGGGTGACGCCTACTTCTCGTTCTATCTCATGGCGATGGGGAAAGGGCGCGCACGGCGGGCCGACGAGCTCCACCAAATGCTGCAGGCGGCCGGATTCCGGCGCAGCCGCGAGCGCTCCACCCGCTTTCCGGTCCAAACCGGGCTCATCGTTGCTGAAGCCTGAGCTGTAATCCCGAATAGGATCGCCGAGAATGTTGACAGTACGTGGTGTCAACCACACGTTACAGTTGTGAAGACCAGCGCCGTAGTATTCGAACAACCTGAGCAGCTGTCCGTTCGGTCGCTGGAGCTCGTGCCCGCGACGGCGGCGGACGTGATCGTCGCGATGTGCTGGTCCGGCATCAGTACGGGCACGGAAAAGCTGCTGTTTACCGGCCGGATGCCCCCGTTTCCGGGATTGGGGTACCCGCTGGTCCCGGGCTACGAAGGGGTTGGCACCATTCTCGAGGCGGGCCCCGAATCGGGGCGCGAGGTCGGCGACCTGGTGTATGTGTCCGGATCGCGCGGCTTCGTCGAAGCCCGCGGACTGTTCGGTGGACAGGCTGCCTATGTGGTGGTCCCCGGCGCCAAAACCATGGTGCTTCGCCCCGACTTGGGGGAGCGCGGGACGCTGCTCGCCCTGGCGGCCACCGCGCATCATGCGCTGGGCGACGACCCCGTCGCGCATCCGGCGCAGTTGCCCGAACTAATTGTGGGGCACGGCGCGCTGGGTCGCCTGATTGCGCGCCTGGTGGTGTTGTATGGTGCGCCGGCCCCAACCGTGTGGGAAACCAACCCCATTCGGATGGAGGGCGCGCGCGGCTACACCGTCGTGCATCCCGACCACGACCCACGTCGGAATTACCGCACGATCTGCGATGTCAGTGGTGCCGAGGGGCTGCTTGACACCCTCATTGAACGACTGGCACCCGGTGGCGAGATCTGCCTGGCGGGATTCTACAGTGAACCGGTGCATTTCACCTTCCCACCGGCATTTCTCCGCGAGGTGCGCATTCGCATCGCGGCACAGTGGAAGGAGCAGGACCTGCGCGCCGTCGCGGCCTTCGCGAACAGTGGCACGCTCGATCTAGATGGACTCATTACGCACCGCGAGCCTGCGGTGCGTGCCGCCGACGCCTACGCCACGGCGTTCGGTGATCCCCGTTGCGTCAAGATGATCCTCGACTGGAGAACGGCTGCATGAGTGAGAACGGTTCCAACGCTGCTAACGGCGCCCTGCATCAACTGCACTCGCGTGTCCGCGACGAAGCGGCCGCCGCACCCGATGCCGTGCATACCGGACCCGTCACGAAGGAAACGCAGATCATTGCGATTTACGGGAAAGGCGGCATCGGCAAGAGCTTTTCGCTGGCGAATCTGTCCTACATGATGGCTCAGCAAGGGAAGAAGGTGCTGCTGATTGGGTGTGACCCCAAGAGCGACACCACCTCGCTGCTCTTCGGCGGACGGGCCTGCCCGACCATCATCGAAGTGTCATCGCGGCTCAAGCTCGCCGGGCAGCAGGTCTCCATCAGCGATGTCTGCTTTAAGCGCGACGGCGTGTTTGCAATGGAGCTCGGCGGCCCCGAAGTGGGACGTGGTTGCGGCGGACGCGGCATTATCCACGGCTTTGAAATTCTCGAAAAGTTAGGCTTTCACGAGTGGGGCTTTGATTTCGTGCTCCTCGATTTCTTAGGCGACGTGGTGTGCGGTGGATTCGGCTTGCCGATTGCGCGCGACATGTGTCAGAAGGTGATCGTGGTTGGCTCGAATGACCTGCAGTCGTTGTACGTGGCGAACAACGTGTGCTCCGCCGTGGAATACTTCCGCAAGCTGGGCGGCAACGTGGGCGTGGCCGGCATTCTCATCAACAAGGATGACGGCACCGGCGAAGCCGAAGCATTCGCGGCCAAGGCGGGCATCCCGATTCTGGCGAAGGTTCCGGCCAACGACGACATCCGCAAAAAGAGCGCGAACTACGAAATCATCGGCTTCCCCGGTGGCGAGTGGGGCCCGTTGTTCGGGGAACTCGCGCAGGCCGTGGCTGACGCGCCGCCCGTGCGTCCGAAGCCGCTCACGCAGGACGAACTGCTTGGGTTGTTTGCCGCCAGCCAGGTGGGCGGCAACGTCGTGCTCGAACCCGCCACCATGTTCGATCTCGTTGGACGGGAAGATGTGACCAAGCCGTCGCTCGAAGTCGTGTACGACACCGTTTAATCACGAGATCGCGATGAGCCATCCCTCGAGCGGCGAAGTCGTCTACGACGGCGCGGGCAGCACGCCCACGGCGAACGATGCCGACCAGCCCACCTCCCGTGCGTTGCCGGTGATCGACGGCAGCGCGATCAACACCGCCGCGACCGCCGCCGACGGACTCGGATGTCACGCCGGTGCCGACGAAATGCTGGCGGCCGCGAAAGCGGCGGGCAAGAGCGAGACCCTCGACCGCTACGCGGCCGACTATCCCAAGGGACCGCACGATCAGCCGCAGAGCATGTGCCCAGCGTTCGGATCGCTGCGCGTGGGACTGCGCATGCGCCGCACGGCCACGATTCTGTCAGGCTCGGCGTGCTGCGTGTACGGCCTCACGTTCACGTCGCACTTCTACGGCGCGCGACGCACGGTGGGGTACGTGCCGTTCAACTCCGAGAGTCTCGTCACGGGACAGCTGTTCGAAGACATCCGCGATGCGGTGTTCAAGATGGCCGATCCCGCGTTGTACGATGCCATCGTGATCACCAACCTCTGCGTCCCCACGGCGTCGGGGGTCCCGCTGCAGCTGCTGCCGAAAGAGATCAACGGCGTGCGCATCATCGGGATCGACGTGCCGGGGTTTGGTGTGCCTACGCACGCCGAAGCCAAGGACGTGTTGGCTGGTGCCATGTTGCGCTATGCCCGCACCGAGGCAGAACTCGGTCCAGTGGCCGCACCGCGCGGTGGGGTGAGCGGCAAACCCACCGTGACGCTCGTTGGCGAGATGTTCCCGGCCGATCCCATGGGCATTGCCATGATGCTCGAACCCATGGGTCTCGCTGCCGGACCGGTGGTGCCCACCCGTGAGTGGCGCGAACTGTATGCGGCGCTCGATTGCGTAGGCGTGGCGGCGATCCATCCCTTTTATACCGCGTCGTATCGCGAATTCTCGGCAGCCGGCCGCCCGATTGTCGGCTCTGCGCCGGTGGGCTACGACGGCACCGAAGGGTGGTTGGAATCGATCGGACAGATGGCCGGCGTGCCGCGGGATCAGATCGATGTAGCAAAGAACAAAGTCCTGACGGCGATCAAGGATGCCCTCAGCAGGATGCCCATCAAGGGGCGCATCACCATGTCGGGCTATGAAGGGTCCGAGCTGCTCGTGGCACGACTACTGGTGGAAAGCGGCGCCGATGTGCGCTATGTGGGTACGGCCTGTCCGCGTACGGTGCACAGCGACACCGATCGCGAATGGCTCACCGCGCGTGGCATTCATGTCCAGTTCCGGGCCTCACTCGAACAGGATCTGGCGGCGCTGCACGAGTTCACACCGGACCTGGCTATCGGCACCACGCCGGTGGTGCAGAAGGCCAAAGAGCTCTCCATCCCGTCGCTGTACTTCACCAATCTGATTTCGGCGCGCCCCCTGATGGGACCTGCCGGTGCAGGATCATTGGCCACGGTGGTGAACGCCGCGCTCGGCAATAAGGCGCGCTTCGATACCATGAGCACCTTCTTCGAGGGCGTTGGATCGGGGTATGCCAGCGGCGTCTGGGAGACTGTGCCGCAGGATCATCCGGAGTTCCGCGATCACTACAAGCGCCACCTGGCCAAACTGGCCAAGGCGCGCAAGGCGCAGGAGATGATCTGATGCTCGTGCTCGACCATGACCGCGCGGGTGGGTACTGGGGTGCCGTCTATGTGTTTACGGCAATCAAGGGCTTACAGGTCGTCATCGACGGGCCGGTAGGGTGCGAAAACCTCCCCGTAACGTCGGTGCTGCACTACACCGACGCGTTGCCGCCACATGAGTTGCCCATTGTTGTCACCGGACTTGGCGAAGAGGAACTCGGCCGCAACGGCACCGAAGGGGCCATGCGCCGCGCGCACAAGACGCTCGATCCGGAACTGCCGGCAGTAGTGGTCACGGGCAGCATCGCCGAGATGATTGGCGGTGGTGTCACGCCGGAAGGCACCAACATTCAGCGATTCCTGCCGCGCACGATCGACGAAGACCAGTGGCAGGCCGCCGAGCGCGCGTTGTACTGGCTGTGGACCGAGTACGGGTTGAAGAAGGGCGTCGCGCCGAAGCGGCGTGAGAAAAAGGAAGGCGACAAGCCGCGCGTGAATATCGTGGGCACGATCTACGGTACCTTCAATTCGCCAAGCGACCTCGCGGAGATCCGTCGGCTGGTGGAAGGGATCGGCGCCGAGGTCAACATGGTGTTCCCGATGGGCAGCCATCTCGAGGAGGTGCCGCGCCTGGTGGACGCCGACGTGAACGTGTGCATGTACCGCGAATTCGGCCGTATGCTCTGCGAAGCGCTGGATCGCCCGTATCTGCAGGCGCCCATCGGTTTGCACAGCACCACGAAGTTCTTGCGCACGCTCGGCGAAATGCTGGGACTCGACCCCGAGCCGTTCATCGAGCAGGAGAAGCACACCACGATCAAGCCGTTGTGGGATCTCTGGCGCAGCGTCACGCAGGATTTCTTCGGCACTGCCAGCTTCGCCATCGTGGCCAACGAAACGTACGCCCGCGGTGTGCGCCATTTTCTGGAAACCGAGATGGGGCTGCCCTGCACCTTCGCCTTCTCACGCCGTCCCGGGGTGAAGCCCGACAATCAGGCCGTGCGTGAGGCGATCCGTGCCACACCGCCACTGATCATGTTTGGCAGTTATAACGAGCGGATGTATCTGGCGGAGATGGGCGCGCGATCGATGTACATCCCGGCGTCATTTCCGGGTGCCATCATCCGTCGGCATCTCGGCACGCCGTTCATGGGCTACTCCGGCGCCACGTATCTCATTCAGGAAGTGTGCAACCAGCTGTTCGACGCGCTGTTTCACATCCTGCCGCTGGGCACCGATATGGACAAGATCGACGCCACTCCGGCGCGACTGCACCAGGAGTTGCCGTGGGATGACGACGCGAAGAGCGCCTTTGACGAGATCGTGGAGACGTACCCGATCTTGATCCGTATCAGTGCCGCCAAGCGGTTGCGCGATGCGTCCGAGAAGGACGCGCGGGACCTCGGTGACACCATTGTCACGCGCGATCACGTGCTCGCCTCGCGCCGCAGCCTCGTCGGCGTCGGATAACCCCACGCGGTGGCGAAAGAGCCCGGGACGCCTCACCGCGCCCGGGCTCTTTTGCGCCATGCTGTGTTCACGCTGTTAGCGGTTCACGTCGTTCCCGCCCCCGCGATCCATGCCGCTGCCCGCGCGGGGTCTTCCTCGATGAGCAAGTGCCCAGCCTCTTCCACGCGGAAGGAGGCCCCGTGCACCCCCGCCACGGCTCGGCGCAGCGGTGCCTCGGGAACCCAGCGATCGCGCCGACCGGCGATCACCTCGAGCGGCGTGTTCAGGGTGGTGACATCGCGGAGCAGCGCGGGGAGATCCCATCGGGCCATCATGGCGAGGGCGGCATGCACGTGGGCGGGCGAGCGACAGAGCCATTCGTAGCGAGCCAGCTGTTCCGGCCGGAGGACGCTTCCGGTGGTGGCCAGCATGGCCCGGATGATACGGGTACCCGCGGCGAGGGAGGCGGCGCTGAGCGCCACGACCTCGCGTTCCACCACCGAGGCTACCAGGGGGGCGAGCAGGGTGACGTACCACGCAGGCGGGGCGACCAAGGCTGGGGCGAGCCCAACGATGCGTACGGGGGCGATGCCGCGCTGCAGCGCCATGCGCAGGAGGACGGGCACGCCGGCCGAATGGCCGGCGGCCAAATGAGGCTGGAGCTGGAGGGCGTCGAGCAGCTGTTGGACCGCTTGGGCCATGCCATCGATGGCATACACCTGGCGCGCACGTTCCACGCTGGGTGGCACCACCGTAAAGCCGTGCCCGGGCAGGTCCACCGAGACCACGGTGTAGCGCGTGGCGAGCGCGGAGGCACAGCCGGCCCAGGAGTGCGTGCTGCCGCCGGTACCATGGAGCAGGAGCACCACTGGCCCCGTTCCCTGCCGCTGGTAGTGCCACCGGATGCCTGCGCAATCCAGAAACTGGGAGAAGGCCCAGTCTGGCCAATCGTGGGGAGGCTGGGAAAGGGATGGCACGGGCAAATGTAGGGGTGAACCGGCGAGTTGCGCGTGGATGTGAGGAAAATGCTGATGTCATGTAAATAATTCTTGACACATCGGACTGTAAGTCACAGTTTACACTTTGTAGGCGAGTGTCTGGCTACCCAGTACTCGGGTGGCACCCAGCCGTGCGGGATGAGCGCGGTAATTCGCAGGTCCCCGGAGGTTCGATGTTCGAAAAAGGTGGAATGACCGAGGAAGAAGCGCTTCGCTTCAACAAGTTCTGGGTGGCGGGCACAGGCACGTGGGTTCTGGGCGCAGTCGGTGCTCACCTCTTGGCGTGGAGCTGGCGTCCCTGGTTCTAACCTGGGCGTCCCTTCACTCACCTTCGCGCAGCTAGGAGCGCAACATGTATCGTATCTGGATCGGGCTTGATCCCCACCTGATTATGGGCGGTATCGGCTCTTTTATCGCCGGCGCAGTGCTGGTGATGCACCTGTTTGCCTTCAGCCAGCTGAACTGGCCGGGCACCCTTAAGGCTACGTACGCCACCCCGCCTGCAGCCACGCGCTGAGGAATCATCATGCATCGTATATGGCTGATGTATGACCCGCGCCGCGTCATGGTTGCCGTAGCAGGCTTCATCGGCGCTCTCGCGTTTGTCATTCACTTCATCCTGCTCAGCTCGCAGCGTTACTCGTGGATTGAGAACGGTACGTTGTCGAGCGCGCAGGCGCCCGTCGGGGCGTCGGCTCCGGCCATGGCGGCAGAAATGTCGCCGCTTCCGCCGGGTCGGTAACACGTCGCGCGTCGCCGCCGGGATGGTATTCGCACGTGTCGGTGCGAAACCATCCCCGGCCGACGCCAGTCTCCCCCATCGTTTGCACGCTTGGAGAAATCGCCCATGGCGATGCTCAGTTTTGAACGGAAATATCGAGTCCGCGGTGGAACGCTGATTGGCGGAGATCTCTTCGATTTCTGGTTCGGTCCGTTTTACGTCGGGTTTTTTGGGGTGTCCGCGATCTTCTTCATTCTCGTCGGCACGATGCTCTGCGTATGGGGCGCAGCGATGGGACCGACGTGGAACCTGTGGCAGATTTCCATTGCACCGCCCGATTTGAAGTACGGGCTGGGCTTCGCGCCCATGCGCGAAGGCGGGTTATGGCAGATCATTACGCTCTGCGCCATCGGGGCCTTTGGCAGTTGGGCGCTGCGTCAAGCCGAGATCAGCCGCAAGCTCGGCATGGGTATGCATATTCCGTGGGCGTACGGCGCAGCCGTGCTGGCCTACGTTACGCTGGTGGTGATCCGGCCACTGTTGTTGGGAGCTTGGGGACACGGCTTCCCGTACGGGATCTTCTCGCATCTCGATTGGGTGTCCAATGTGGGATACCAGTATCTCCATTTTCACTACAATCCGGCGCACATGATCGCCGTCACCTTCTTCTTCACGAACTGCCTCGCCCTCGCGATGCATGGTTCGCTGATTCTCTCGGTGACGAACCCGAAGAAGGGAACCCCCGTCGGCGCGAGTGAAACGGAGAACGTGTTTTTCCGCGACCTCGTTGGCTACTCCATCGGCGCCATCGGCATCCATCGACTCGGCCTGTTCCTGGCGGTCAGTGCCGGCATCTGGAGTGCAATCTGTATCGTAATTTCCGGTCCGTTCTGGACACAGGGCTGGCCCGACTGGTGGAGCTGGTGGCTTAATCTCCCGATCTGGCGCTGAGGATATTCACGGATATGCTGGAATACCAAAACCTCTTTACGCGCGTTCAGGTCCGGACCGTCCCTGAACCCGGCCTGCCACTGGTTGACTCTCCAGGCGCGCGTCTCGGCAAGGGTACCTTTTCGTACCTGGCCGGCAAATTCGGCGATGCGCAGTTTGGCCCGATTTATCTCGGCACCGCGGGACTGTTTTCCCTGCTCTTCGGCTTCCTCGCCTTCGAGATCATCGGTCTCAACATGTGGGCGTCGGTTGGCTGGGACCCCGGTGAGTTCATCCGCCAGCTTCCCTGGCTGGCGCTTGAGCCACCGCCACCGCAATACGGCCTGCGCGTTCCTCCCCTGAATCAAGGGGGATGGTACCTCATGGCGGGGTTCTTCCTCACCGTCTCGATTCTGCTGTGGTGGGTCCGCGTCTACCGGCGTGCACGCGCGCTCAACATGGGCACGCATCTGCCATGGGCGTTTGCCTCGGCGATCTTCCTGTACCTCGCCTTCTTCTTTCAGCCGCTGATCGTTGGCAGCTGGAGTGAGATGGTCCCGTTCGGTCTCTTTCCGCACTTGGATTGGACCTCGGCCTTCTCGATCCGCTACGGGAATCTGTACTACAATCCGTTCCATGCGCTCTCCATTGTGTTCCTCTATGGCAGCGCGGTGCTCTTCGCCATGCATGCCGCCACTATCCTGGCGGTGGCGCGGCTCGGCGGCGAACGCGAGATCGAGCAGATCACCGACCGGGGGACCGCCGCCGAACGGTCCATGCTGTTCTGGCGCTGGACGATGGGCTTCAACGCCACCATGGAATCGATTCACCGCTGGGCCTGGTGGTTTGCCGTCCTCACCACCTTCACCGGGGGCATCGGTATCCTGCTCACCGGCACCGTGGTGGACAACTGGTATCTCTGGGGCGTGAAGCACGGCCTCGTGGCGCCGTATCCCGCACAGAACACCCTCACCCCCGAGCAGCAGGAATTGCTGCGCGGTCGGTATCAGGGCACGGCCCCCGACACGTTCCCGTCCTACACTCCTCAGGCGGCTCCCATGGTGCTCGATAGCACCGCGATGTCAGCACCGGCCGACTCCGCAGCGGCCGTGACGGATTCCACCGCACGAACGGCGCCCGATTCCACGGTGCCGCCCGTCGCGCAGGGCAGCGTAGGGAGGGTCCCATGATGATGACACGATGGGCCCTCCGTACCAGCCCACTGGCCCTCTTGCTCGCCGCCAACGCGTGCATCGGGGAGAACACCACAGACTCGGTCCAAGTCGGGTATCGTGGCACGGCCATGGAACAGAACTACGACCGCGCCAAGGTCACGGCCAGTTTCAAGCAGGTACGCATCCCCGATCCCCTGCCGCCGGCGGGGGAGTCACCACCGGGACCCTTGCCGTGGAAGAACGTCCAGGTCTTGAATGACATCTCGGTGGGAGAGTTCAACCGCACCATGGTGGCGATGAGCACCTGGGTTGCAGGCACCGGCAACTGCGCCTACTGCCACAACCTCGCCAACATGGCGTCCGACACCCTTCCCAATGGGAAGCCGCTGTACACCAAGCTGGTGGCGCGACGCATGCTGCAGATGACTCGCCAGATCAATGGACAGTACTCGCAGCACGTGAAGAATACGGGCGTGACCTGCTATACCTGTCACCTGGGAAAGCCACTGCCCAACGGCTTGTGGTTCTACTCTTCCCAGACCGACTATCTGCGCCACTATCTCGATCGCGACGGCGCACGCGTCATCACCCAACAGGTGGCGCCGTCCAACGCGAATCGCAGTTCGGTGAAGCAGACCGAGTGGACGTACTCGCTCATGATCAGCCAGTCCAAGTCATTGGGCGTGAACTGCACCTACTGCCACAACAGCCGGCAATTTGCCAGCTGGAAAGAAGCGCCACCGGCGCGCGTCACAGCGTACCACGGCATTCTGATGCTGCGCGACGTCAATCAATCCTACCTGGCTCCGTTGCAACCGGTCTATCCGGCGGTGCGCCTCGGACAGCTCGGCGACGCCCCGAAAGCCCAGTGTGTCACCTGTCACAACGGGAATTACAAGCCGCTCTATGGCGCCCAGATGGTGAAGCACTATCCGGCGCTGTGGGGACGACCTGACTGGGACGGCGTACCCTTTAAGGGATTGGGCCCAACGGCCGTAGACTCGAACGCCGCCGTGTCAACACCAGGTGCTGGAGCAACCCCCCCGGCTGCACCAGTGAATAAGGCCGCAGCGATGAGCAAAGCCTCCACCACCGCGCCGGTGAGTGGTGTGTCGGTCGGAGGCACGCGCTAAGTCGTCACGACGGTCAAGGAATCGCTGCGCAACAGGCTATCGGTCTACCGCGCAGCACCCCCCCGTGGCGCCTTGGCGTCACGGGGATTCCTTTTTCCCCCAACAACGCGCCCCCCTACTCCCTACTCCCTACTCCCTACTCCCTACTCCCTACCCCCTAATCTTCCCAGCTTAGCGCGTATGGTCGAGCAGCTTATGGGCGCGCGTTATCAACCGGATTCGGGAGCGCGCAATTCACGGGGGTCCCTACAGGGCGCATCCACGGCCGCAGCCGCGCGCCGGAGAGACAACTAGGGCGTCAGCGGCGCGGCGGGACCGACCACCAGCAATCGGTCAAAGGCTTCGATCTGTGTTGGACCGAAACTCGTAATCGTCACCTGCTGTTTGGTGGCAGGATCATGCAGCACGAGTCGGCCGTCAGCGTAGCGCACCAAACGGAACGGCTGCTGCCGTCCGATTTTCGCCAACGCGCGTTCACGCGTGAGCGCGCGCAGCGCACCGCGCAAAAAGCCATTCGAGGCGGGGGGAATGTGCGCCACCACGGTACGCGTCTGCGCGTCATCCACAAGAATGCCGCCATCGGCTGCGTCGGAGAAGCTGAGGAGACGCTCCGCGAGCACCACTGACGGTGTTTCGCGGAACGCGCCAAATCCGAACACCTTCGCGGAGATCGCGGTAGCGAAGACAATCACAATAAGAGCGCCGGCCATATAGAGGGCCGGCTTGGGAATACGCATCGCATCCGGCGCGTCGGGGCGAGCTCCGGGTTCCGGCTCAAAGTGAATGGGGCTGTTCATTGCGCACCCGCCACGTCAGCGCTCAGCATAACGCGATGGCATCCGTGCGCTCCACAACCGCCCTGGGTTCCGGGGCGATATCACCCACGGTGCCCTCTGCTCCTCTCACCTCACGTGCCGTCACCTCACCCGCGGACGCGGAGACGGTCTCCATCGTTGCGGCAGGCGCTGCGGCAGCCTCCACCGCAGCCGCAAGCAGGGCGCCCACGGCTTGCGCATCACGGAGGCCACGCAGCAGCGGCTGCGGCTGATTGATGTGAAACACGCGACAGTGCGGCCACAACGCGATGTAGGCGAGGCGATCGGACTTCTGTAGCGTGAGCAGGACCTGTCCCGTACCGTCACGGAACATGGCCACGCCAACCGACTGCACTCGGCTAAATGGCAGGTTGATTGACATGGGCACCACCATGCCAAGCTTGAGCACAATGCGTCGGTTGGTGACGGCATACCATGCAGTCCGTGCCGTCACCCGACTCAGTACCTCAATCACGCCAAGCGCAATGGCTGAAAGTCCCACGCGTACGGCGAGACCAGCCAGGAACGCCGACGATCCGAACGCCTGCGTGGTACTCACCATCCACCATGTGATGATCACGGCGAAGTACACCGCCAGTGCACGGCGATGAAACACATGCGTTGCCACCGCGTCCGCAGCGGGGGCACCCTCCCACAGGAGCTGCTCTCCTTCGGGTAATGGATGCGGTACGCCGCGGATGTACACTGCCGGTGCTCCGCCGTGGTCGGTCATATGAGCGGCTCACTCCGGCTGGGCGTGGCATACAAGTGCCCGCCGGCGAAATACGCCATGACCTTATCCTCTTCCAGCAGCGTAATCTGATCATCGCGCGACAGCGCCGGCACGTCGGCAAACTGCGCCGCGGTGATCGCACGCACCAACAGCCGATCGTTGCCCCACAGTCCGAAATTCGGCCACTGTACGTATCCCACCGGGAGCATCACATGACGTCCACCGCCGGCGAGCTCCACTTGGTAGTACCGCACCTGCGGTTCGGCGCGATCCACCCAGAGCTCCATGACCGTGCCGGCGATCTGATCATCGAGGGCATACACCGGAAGCCCTCGCGGATCGGGGTCACCCTTGGCCACCGAGAACGTCGGGTCGAGTCGCATGGGAACGATCTTCGCCGTCCCATGAATGGTACGGTCTGGCTCGTCGGCGCGATTGGCCCACGCTCCGGGGCCGACACCAGCCAACATCGGATTGCCCGTAGGCACGAGGGGTGAGCCGTTGAAATGGTCGACGGGTACCGCGTTGATGTCAGACATCAGTGTGAACCCTCACCGTCATGAGGACGATGGATGAAGGACTTCGGACCCGCTGACTTCGGCCACCCCTCACGCGGGCCCTGCGGTGATTCGAGGGGATAGCCTTCGCGCTTGTCTTCGCGCCGGATGTAGATGATGAGTCCGGCGAAGAAGATCCAGAACGCATAAAGAGCAATCTGTGCACCATCGACATACTGCATACCAACAGCTCCGGCGTGAAAAGGTGATCAGGAAGGAATATCAGCAAGCCCAAACGGACGCGGACTGCGGTCTCGCTCCACCTGCCCGGCGGCACGACGGGCGACGAGCGGACCGAGAGCCACCAGCGTAGCAAACAACACCAGGATTTCGACGTGATACACTACGGAGTACGGCACCGACGGCAGACTGAGTCCTGGCCCCAGCGTACCGCGCGCTACCACATGTGACAACCAATCCTTCAACACGCCGCTGAGTGCGAAGGACAGCCCCTCGGCGGTCGCAAACACCGCCCCCCAGGCGCCAAGCGCAATGCCGTGTTGCGACGTGTCGCGCAAGTCCATCGCAAAGCACAACGTGCCGACGCCAAAAAATCCTTCGCCGAAGCCGATCAACGCGGTGCCCACGCGGAACAGCAGCGGAGACTCCATCGGACTGGCGAAGATGATCATGGCAAAGCCCACCACCCCAACGATCACCCCGAGCGCGGCCAGCCGAATGGGATCATGATGGCGACGTAGCAGGGTTGAGGAGAGCCCGAACGCCACCACGGCACCGAACGCCATAATGCCGGTAAGCATCGTGGTTTCGGATACGGTGAGACCGAGAATCTCCCCACCGTATGGCTCGAGGAGCACGTCCTGCAGGTTGAAGGCGAAGAAACCGAGCCCCGAGCCCACAAGGAGGCGCACGGCCTGACCACCTTCCGTGAAGGTCCGCCATGCATCGCGGAACAACGGGCGCCGTTCCCCCTTCCGGTACTCCACCACCCCGCGCTGCAGCGCCTCTTGTTTCCAGAGCGAAATGAGATTCACCACAATGGTGAATAGCGCGGTTCCCTGAATGACCTGAATGAGCTTCATCGGGGAGAAATCCCGCAGCATGAACTCCAGAATGAGCGCACTGACGAGGGTCCCCAGCAGCATCATCAGATACATCAAGGCAATCACCCGGGGGCGCTTGTCCTCGCTGACGATATCCGTGGCCAGTGCCAGCCCTGCGGTTTGCGTGGTGTGCGCGCCAGCGCCAACACAGAGAAACGCCAGCGCGGTACCGACATAGCCCGTCCACCAGGGGCCAACGCGTGGCCCATCAGACAGCACGAGGAGCGCAAACGGCATGATGGAGAGCCCGACAAACTGGAGCAGTGTCCCGCCCCACAGGTAGGGCACGCGCCGCCATCCGAGAATACTCCGATGGGTATCCGACCGGAATCCAATCAGCGCGCGGAAAGGCGCCGCCAGCAGTGGGATCGCCAACATGATCGCCACCAGCGAGGCGGGCACCTTCAACTCCAAGATCATGACGCGATTCATGGTGCCCACAAACAGCGTCTGCACCATACCCACCGACAATTGGAACAGCGACAGACGCAACAGACGGCTCAACGGCATCTCGGCCGTTGCCACGTCGGCAAACGGCAGGAACCGTGTGCCGAGTCGCTGCCAGGTGCGAACCGAGCGCGAGGCGGATGGGCGCGTAGAATCAGCCATCGCGTCCCTACCAGACCGGCTGCATGCGTACATCCGCCGGTAGCGGCTGCCGATGGGGACGACGCAGGAACAGCTGCACAAATGTGAGCGCGTTCGCTGCTTTCAGCAGCACCACCTTGATGGACGACACCACCCCACCGGCCGCTTCCGCTTCACGCATGGCGTCGGTGTTTCTCCACATACGATCCATCAAGGCCCAGAACCCCTCACTCTCGGTATCGATGGTATCCGGAAACACCTGACGGCTGATGAGATTGGTGAGCGTGATCACCCGACGGTCGTAGTCATCCACATCAATGCCCATGAACTCAAAGAACGGCCGCCGGGCGTGGTCACGCACATACATCGTGCAGAACACGGCCAACAGGAAAAACCGAATCCAGAGTTTGTTGCGCCCTTCCAGCAACTCGGGGTTGGAGCGCATCAACACGGCAAAGGCTTCGCCATGGCGGAACTCATCGAGACACCAGTTCTCAAACCACTTGAAGATCGGGTGAAAGCGTTTGTCCGGATTCTTTTCAAAGTTCCGGAAAATCGTGATGTAGCGGGCGTAGCCGATCTTCTCCGACAGGTACGTCGCGTAATAGATGAACTTGGGCTGAAAGAAGGTGTATTTCTTGGCCTTCGTGAGAAAGCTCAGATCAACCGCCACATCGAAATCATTCAGCGTGTGGTTGATGAATCCCGCATGACGACCCTCATCGCGGCTCATGAAACCGAAGAGCTCACGCACCTCTGGGTTTTTAATGCGCTTCTTGATTTCGGCGTACAAAATGCAGCCGCTGAACTCCGCCGTCACCGACGACACCAGGAACTCGATAAACTGCTCGCGCAGCTTCGGATCCATGGCGGAGAAATCCGCGTCGAAGTCCTCGTTGCGCTTAAAGTGGTTCTTGTTCGGATCGCGGCGAAACTCCGCGAGAATGTCGTCCCACATCTGCTGGTGCGCCGGTGTAATCTGGAGCGCGTCAATCTTCGCGAAATCCGTGGTATAAAAGCGCGGATTCAGCATGGCATCCTGCTGGGCGTTCTTGGTGCTCTCGTTCACGTTGTCGTACGCGCGGACGGGGAGCTCAGTTGCCGTTGGGTACATAAGTCGTGTGCCTCTCCTCAGCCTTCAAAGCCAACATCGTACAGTTCATAGAGCTCGGTCCCACCGGTCAGCTTCACAAACTGCCGACGCAACCAACTGGCGCGTCGGACCGTGGCCCGTGAGGCATAGATCCGCTGCGTCCCGAATGGGATATGTGTCGGCGTGTCATGCACCAGCACCTGATCACCGGGGGACACATCAACCCCGTCGAGATCCACGTGGGCATGAAAGTGATCATGCGTTGACTCGAGATCGATCGTGCACGCCACGTCCACCCGACGTCGCATCACAAACCATCCCGCCGTTGCCGCCAGCCCGAGGCCGGCGATACCCCACTCAATCCCTTCGATCACGGTTAGTCCTCGAATCCAGTCATCACCGGCGGCGGGAGGCCACGCCCCCCGACGAACCGCCCATCGTACTATGATGCAGCGCAATCGCCATGGAGCGATAGAACCCGCGCTCAATCAATCGGGTCGCCACCATCCCCCACGTATCCAGATCGCGCGACCCGAGCAGACCGGCGCGAAACGCCCGTTCCGAAATCGGCACGATCGCGGGAGCGCGGTCGGCCTTCGGGAATAGGCGCCCCACCGCCCGCATCGCGACCAGCAGGGGCGTGCCGGGCACCACCGTCACCAGCATCCGCTCGCGCACACGCGGCGCCAACGCTTCAAGCGCGGTGATCATCTCCGGCAGGTTGTAGTGGATCAGCGAATCCATGGCGACGACGTGGTCAAACGTGCCGAGGGCGGGGTCGAGCATATCGCCCGCATGGAAGTCGATGGATACCCCGGCCTCATCGGCGCGCTCGCGCGCATGCGCAATGAGGGTGGGTGACAGGTCAATCGCCACCACCTCGGCGCCCCGCTTCGCGAGGTCGATGGCTAACGCGCCGGTCCCACATCCCGCATCGAGAATACGAACCCCGTGCAGGCTGGGGTTGAGCCAGTTGAGCAACGTGTGCCGCATCTGGTCGCGTCCGGCGCGCACCGTGGCCCGCACACGCGACACCGGCGCATCCGAGGTCAGGGTCTTCCACGCGGTGGACGCGGTGCGGTCAAAGTACTCCCCGATCCAGGCCCGCCGCTCGAGGTACGACGCCGATGTGGCGTGCGAACCCCCGACCGCCGTAGCTCCGAACGACGAACCCGGAACCGGGGAGATTTCGGAAGTGAGTTG
>CANHTA010000011.1 GCA_947463135.1 Gemmatimonadota bacterium | reverse complement strand
CTTGATGCCGAAGTGCAGCGCGTGTTCGAACGCACGGTGGCCGACTTGCGCGCGCAGGGCGCCGTCATCGTTGACGCCACCATTGATGGGCTCGAGGTGATTCAACGCCAGCAGCAGGGCGGTTGTAATCGCTTCAAGCCCGATCTCGAACGCTATTTCGCCGCGCGGGGTGCCAATGCGCCGGTGAAAACCATTGACGACATTCTTCGCAGCCGGAAGTTCCATCCCACGGTGGAACAGCGACTCCGCGATGCCGCGCTCACGACGGAGCTTCCTGAGTCGAGCCCGGGGTGCCAGAGTCGCGAGCGCGTTCGAGCGGCCTTACGGGTTGCCGTGATGCAGATGATGGACTCGCTGCACATCGATGCCGCCATTTATCCCACGTGGAGCAACCCGCCCCGGTTGATTGGCGATTTGAACACCCCGCACGGCGACAATAGCCAGCTCTTTTCCCCAAGCACCGGCTTTCCGGCGATTACCGTCCCCATGGGATACACCCGCAACAACACACTTCCGGCCGGCGTCAGTTTTCTCGGACGTCCGTGGAGTGAGGGGCGGCTCATTCAGCTCGTGTACGATTACGAGCAGGGTACCGCACACCGCCGCGCACCCGTGCTGCCGTTGCGCTAAACACGTTCCACCACCGCCTACCGCACGCGGGTCGGCGGGCGGTGGTGACGCAACCGGCTAGCTGCTGTAGTACGAGGCGTTCTCGTCTACATACCCCTTGGTTAAATCGCAGCCGTACGCCACCGCGTCGCCGCTCCCCACTCCTAACTCCACCGTCAGGTCTACGACTTCGCGGGAGAGCGTCTCTCGCACCACGGCGTCGTCAAAGGGCAACCGTTCGCCATGACCAACCACCTGAAACCCGTTGATCCACGCGTCGGTGGACCCCGGATGGATGGTGCAGTCGAAACACTTGCCGACCGCCATGAGTAAACGACCCACATTCGGGTCCGCCCCGTGAACCATCGTCTTCACCAAGGGCGAATTCACAATGGATTTGGCCACAACCTGTGCCTCGCCCTCGTTCAGGGCGCCGCGCACGGTAACCCGCACCAAGTGCTCCGCACCCTCGCCGTCACGCGCCAGCGTTTCCGTCATCCGCCGGCACCCCGCGGTGAGGACCGCAAGAAACGCTGAGGCCTCCACGGTGCCGGCGAGCCCGTTCGCCAGAATGGCGCAGGTGTCCGAGGTGCTCGTGTCCGTGTCAACCGAGAGCCGGTTAAACGTGGTTGCCACGGCTGACCGCAGGAGTTGATCCAGCGTGGATGCGTCGAAGGCCGCGTCGGTGAAGATGTACGACAGCATGGTGGCCATATTCGGCTCGATCATGCCGGACCCTTTGGCCACCCACGTGATGGTGGCGTTACCAACCGACGCCGAGAGCGCCTTCGGGTGCGTATCCGTGGTCATGATGCCTTCGGCCCCGACGAGCGGGTCCGATTGCAGGTCGGCGGTCATACCAACCACTCCGGCCTCGATCTTCTCGATGGGCAGCGGGACGCCAATCACGCCCGTTGAACTCACCAGCACGCGGTCGGGACTGGTGCCCAGTTCCGCCGCTGCCGCTGCCGCCATACGGCGTGCATGCTCAACGCCACGTAAGCCCGTGGCCACGTTGCTGACTTTACTGTTGGCGATGATCGCCCGCAGCACGCCACCCTTGATCGTTTCGCGGCCAAGAATGATGGGCGCGCCCGGAAAATGATTGCGGGTAAACACGGCCGCGGCCGTGGCGTCAACATCGCTGGCAAAGAGCGTCAGATCACGTGCCGACGGTTTGAGGCCAACGTTCCGGCTGGCGCAGCGAAAACCACGCGGGAACACCGCGATGTCATGGAAAGTAGGAGCGGAGGACATACGGAAAGCTACTATTGTGCAGCAGCTCGCCGTAGCCTTGCCCGTTGGGTACCCGTCCCCCCACCTGATTCGCGCCCGCATGCCCCTTCGCCCCATCTCTCACGCGCGCGATCGCGCGGTGTGCGGCCGCCAACCGGGCGGCGCCCTGGTCGCGCTGGGTGTGCTGCTCCTGCTCGCGCCGTTGTCCGGGGGCGCACAGGCCGCGCCGCCTGCCGCGCGGCCCCGGGCGGTGGGCGATACCTCCGTGTTTGCCCCCTTGCTGCTCCCCACCCCTAACGAATACCGCACGGGGAGTGGTGCGCCGGGCCCCAGGTACTGGCAGAACCGCGCCGACTATACGCTGGCCGCGACGCTCGATACGGCTGCCAAGCAGGTCCAGGGGGCGCTCACCCTGCGGTACACAAACCGCTCGCCGGACACGCTGCGCTTCATGTGGTTGCAGGTTGAACAGAATGCCTTTCGCAGCAAGTCGTTGAGCTCATACATCTTCCCCGACGAGTCGCGCTTTGGCGCCCGGGGCTTTGAGGGCGGCTACACCTTTTCGCGGCTCGATCAACTTGTGCCCTCAGCGAATGGCGGAGCGCCACGGCGCATGCCGCTCCGGCATCGCACGAACGAAACCATGATGAAGGTGGACTTCGCGGAACCGCTAGTGCCGGGGCGTACTGCGGTGCTGGAGATGGCGTGGACCTTTCCGGTGCCGGAGCACGGTGCCGATCGCATGGGTCGCGAGGGGGATCTCTACGAGATTGCGCAGTGGTTTCCACGGGCCGCCGTGTATGACGACGTGCGTGGGTGGAACATCGAGCCCTACCTTGGCCAAGGTGAGTTCTATCTCGACTACGGTGATTACACCCTCGCTGTCACCGTACCCGCCGGCTATATCGTTGCCGCCACGGGGGCGCTCCAGAACGCCAACGAGGTGCTCACACCCACGCAGATCGCACGCCATGCGATCGCGGCCAAGTCGGATACCGTGGTCCGCCTGATTACGGCGGACGAGCTGGCCAATGGTACCGCGCGCCCACGCACCACCGGCATGGTCACCTGGCGTTTTCGTGCGAAACAGGTGCGTGATGCCGTCTGGGCGGCGTCCCCTGATTACCAGTGGGACGCCACAAGCTGGAAGGGGATTATGGCCTACGCCTATTACCGCCCCACCGCGGCCGTGAATTGGCATGATGCGGCCGACCAGTCCCGCCTCTCCATCATGGAATACTCCGAGCGTTGGTTCCCGTATCCATGGCCTCACATCTCGGCGGTTGAAGGGCCGATCAGCGGGATGGAGTATCCGATGATCGCGATGGAGAACATCAGCAACGACGTGTACGACCTGTTCAACGTGGTGACCCACGAGATCGGGCACATGTGGTTCCCGATGATCGTGGGGAGCAACGAGCGGTCGTACATGTGGCAGGATGAAGGCTTCAACACCTTCATCAACACCTTTGCGGAAGGACGACGCTACCCCGAACGTGGCGACCAGCTCGCCCGCGCGGCTGAAGAGCGGCGGATGGTGGAGCAGTATATGGCGGAGGGGGCGGATGGGCCGGTGGACATCACCCCCGATCGAATCGATCCGGCGCTGCTTGGGGAGGCGGCCTACGTGAAGCCCAGCGTAGGGCTGCAACTGTTGCGACAGGAAATCCTGGGGCCCGTAGCCTTTGATGAGGCCTTCCGGAGCTATATCGCCCGGTGGGCCTACAAACACCCCACACCGGCGGACTTCTTTCGAACGATGGAAGAGGTGGGGGGGCGGCGACTGGACTGGTTTTGGCGCCAGTGGTTCGTGGAAAATGCCCGCTTCGATCAGCGTATCGATACGGTACGGACCCGCACCAAGGGGGATACCACCTTCGTGGCGGTGGTGTACGGCAATCGTGAGCGTGGGGTGCTCCCGGTGCGTGCGCTGTTCACCTTCAGCGACGGCACCACGCAGGAATTTGTGTATCCGGCCGAAGTGTGGAGCACTAACTCACAGCACTACCGTCGCGAGTATGCCTTTGTCGGGAAACGGCTGCAACAGATCGAGCTCGACCCCGGGCAGCGTTTGCTCGATATCGATCGCACCAACAACCGATGGGTGGCCACGCGTGGTTCGCCGTAGGGGTCAGCACGGCTGGAGGGTCCGGGGCGGCGCAGCCCTCCGCGAGTGTGTGGGTCACGAGGCGGGCTCAGCCAGGCATTGTATTCATTGCATTAACAGCACTCAATCAGCGGAACAGCGGCACAACCGACCATGCAACACAGAGCACAGGGGATTTCAGTGACAGGGTGAACGGTCACCGAGCAGGTCGATTTGACGTGCCCATCTATGTTAGGCGCCATCGTCAAAGGGGTGTCAAAGGCGGCTGGGGGAGTCGCGTGGGTCGCGCGCCATCACGTCGAAAAAAATGCCAGCAGCGTGACACTGGTGCCGCCCCTGCTATTTTCCCGCGGATCCCAACCGCGTAGCATGGTGTCGTGCCTACCAAACGTCCGCAGCGCCCACTGGCGCCTCTCCCAAGAAAGATCGTCCCCGCGCCGCCATCCGGCTCCGCGCCTCGCGTTGCACCGCCTGCCGCCGCCGCGCCGTCACCGGGACGTGCGGCCACGGCTACCCGCAGTGCGGTGAGGCCGGGCGGCAGCATCGTGCTGAAGTTGGTGATCGTGTTGCTCGCAGTGGTCGGGGTAGCCACCACCTCCAACTTCAGTGGCACCGCTCGCCGCACGCAGAGCCAGACTGAGGTGATCGGCACCATCAAGGCGTTCCATGAGCGGCAGTCCATCTTCCGACTCACCAACCAGCGGTTCGCCACGTGGCGCGAGTTGGAGGTGCGAGGGATGCGCCTCCCCCCTCACCAGGAGATTGTGAAGGTCAATGCCACCTCGTCCCACTGGTTCGTCGCCGTCCTCGATCACGAGACGGGGCTGATCTGCGAGACTACGGGTGAACTCTTCGACGCCGGGGTGGCCGATCTCCGGCCATCGTGCCGTGAGCAGGGCGATTAGCGCAGCCACTCGCGACAATCGGTGCTGAGGGGGCCGGAACGGGTTCCTATTCGTTGCGGCGGGCGATAAATCCCAGCGTGCCCACCGAACACCACATTATGAGTGCCCACCGCGTGACACGGCCGTCCCGCTCGTCCGGCATCACGCGACTCCTCGGCGCACTGGTGCTGGTGCTCCCGGTGACATCGGCATCCGCACAAGAGCGTCGGCCCGTCCGACCGAGCACGGCGTCTGATACGGTCGTCGCCCGCCAAACCAAGGCGGACAGTGTCGCCACCGGAGGCACCGTGGTCAGCGCCTCACCGCCACGTCAGGCCCAAACGCTGCAAGGCCTGCGGGTTACGCTCACCCGTGAGGCCGCCCGCTCTCCGCTGGAATTGCCCTTCGCCTGGTCGCGTGCGACCATCGATGATCGCCCGGCACTGCGTCGCACCGGAGTGGGGGACCTGTTGCTCGGTGTTCCTGGCGTGCAGGTGCAGGAACGCGCGAACCCCGCGCAAGACCCGCGCATTGCCATTCGTGGATTCGGCTCGCGGTCGGCCTTTGGCGTCCGCGGCGTGCGGATCCTCCGCGACGGAGTGCCGCTCTCGCTCCCCGATGGACAAACGCCTATCGACTGGCTCGATCTGGAGACGGTGGGGCGCGTTGATGTAGTGCGCGGTACCGCGGCGGCCTTGTATGGCAATGCCGCCGGTGGGGTGATCGATTTCCGTTCACGCGCCCCAACAGAGCGTCCTTTTGCCGTGGATACCCGGCTGTGGAATGGCGGAGGGCTGCAGCGTGGCTCGGTGATCGTGTCCGGGAGTCGCCGTGACACCAGCGGGCTGGTGCAGGGCGGTGGTTGGCTCGGCTCGGTCACGCGGACAACCGGTTCCGGAATGCGCCAGTGGTCGCAGCTGGATGCCACCAGCGCCTTCGCCCGGGCATTCGCCACCGTTGGGGGGACGCGACTGGAGGTGCAGGGCACGCGCTATGACGCGCCTCGCGCCGAGAACACCGGGGCGCTCACGGCGTCCGAGCTGGCGCGTGATCCCCGACTGCCGGATTCGTTGAACCTGATCCGCCGATCGCGCAAGGCGGTTCAGCAGTCGCACGTGGCCCTGCTGGCGTCGCGTGGCCGTGGGGAGAACACCGTGAATGCGTCTCTTTTCCTCGGCACCCGGACGCTCGACAATCCACTGCCCTTTGCCATGGTGGCCGTTGATCGGCAGGTGGCCGGGGGGTCGCTGCACGGCGCATGGCGGCTTACACCTTGGCCGTGGCCTGTTCGGCTTGGCGGCGGTGTAGATGTGCAGCATCAGGTGGATGACCGCCTCAACTTTGAGAATTGTACGGCGCTGGTTGCCACCGCGCCGGCAACCGCGCTCTGCCCACGCCCCGGGAATGAGCGCGGCGCGACGCGCCTTCACCAGCAGGAGCGGGTGGGTGGCCTTGGCGGGTATGTGCGTGCGGAGCTGGAAGCACCACATCGCCTCTTCGCGAGTGCGGCGCTCCGCTATGATCGCGTCCGCTTCGCGGTACGGGATCAATTGATCACGGCCACGAATCCCGACGACTCCGGAAACCGCACACTCAGCGCGATGAGCCCCATGGTTGGCCTCACCTGGCGCGCGAAGCCGCTGCTCTCGGTGTACGCCAACCTGAGCACCGCTTTTGAAACGCCAACGGTTACGGAGCTCACCAACCAAGACAACGGGGCCGCCGGTCTGAATGGGTTGCTCGATCCGCAGCGGACGCGCACCGCAGAGCTCGGTGTGCAGGGGCTGCTCTGGTCGCGTGTCCGTACCGATGTCGCGCTCTTTCGTGCGGTGGTGCGCGACGAGCTCGTGCCCTTCGATGTCCCGAACCAGCCGGGGCGTCGCGCCTTTCGCAACGCGGGGCGCACGTTGCGGCAGGGTATTGAAACGAGCCTCTCCACCTCCACATCGGTGGCCGACATCGGCGTGGCGCACACATGGTCACGCTTTGCCTTTGAGCGCTACCGCGTGGGCAGCGCCAATTACGACGGTCAGATTATTCCGGGTATCCCCGCGCACCTGCTGCAGGCGTACGTCACGGCGCGTCACGCGGGATGGTTTACCACCGTTGATGGAACGGCGTCGTCACGCGTGAGTGCCAACGACGCCACCACGGTGTTCGCGGCGGGCTTTGCCGCATGGAACGTGCGCACGGGGTACGCCGTTTCCACCCGGGGGCGGTTTCGGGTCGAACCAACCGTCGGCGTCGAAAACCTGTTCGACCGTCGCTACGCCAGTTCGGTGGTCATCAATGCCACACGGTCCCGGTTTTTTGAACCCGGGCTGCCGCGACGTTTCACTGTAGTCCTGCGCCTTCAAGCTGAGTAACCGTCCGTCACCGTGGCCGCTTCAGCGTTGTGTCCCGTGTCTTTCCGCCAATCCCCAGCTCCCCTCCACCCCCTCGTGCTGCTATGAACACTACTCCGAATGTACCAGAGGATATCGACGGCTTCGTGCTTGACTCCATTCCCGTGCATGACGGAGTGTGGAGCTTGGCTGGCATTGATGATGATCGGCCGGTTGCGGCTTGGAGCCGTCCGCACGCCGAGCGCTACACGCAGCGTTTGCAAGAGGCCACCGATCGTGAACGGGTGGCTGAGTGGGCGCTCGCCGATGTCACGGCCAAGCAGCTCCCGGCCTGTATCGCTAAGGCTGAGGAAACGCTCGCCGCGGCACGCGCCGATCGGGCGCACTGGGCCGAGCGGGTGCGGGTGATCTACGCCGCGAAGGACGCGTAGATCACCCGGGGCGCGTTGCCGTTAGCGAATACGCAACACAAACGGCATACGCGCATACACCCCGCGCGGATCGTTATAGCGCAGCAGCACGTTCAGCTCGTGCGTAATGTCCCGCGCGAGGGTGCTGGCTGACCCTCGCCCGGAAAGCAGCGCACTGGCGCCCGGCGCGCTGGTGCCAATTGCACTGCTGCCAAGCGCGGCGGCCGAACCGATGGCCGCCGCCACTGGCGTCGGCTTATTCTCCAAGAGCTCGGTGAGCTTCTCGGTGGCGCTCTTCACCCGTGGGTATTCGAGCACATCGTAGTCGCCGGTGATCTTCGCCAAGGAGGCCGCGCTCTTGAGCGCCGCATCCAGGCCGCCGATCGAGTCAACAAGGCCAATGCGCATGGCGTCCTCCCCCGACCAGACGCGCCCTTCGGCGATCATCCGTACCGAATCCGGCGTGAGCGAACGCGCCGTGGCCACCCGCGCGATGAACGCCTCATACACGGCGTCGGTACCGCGCTGCAGTACGGCCAGTTCGGCGTCGGTTCGTGGACGCGCCAGTGAGAACAGGTCCGCATACCGCCCAGTCTTCACCGTATCGAAGGTCACGCCATTCCGGTTGGCGAGCTCCTTGATGTTGGGCACCAGAGCGAAGACTCCAATGGACCCGGTAATCGTGTTGGGTTGGGCGAAAACGCGCGCTGCGGCGGTACTGATCCAGTAGCCCCCGCTCGCGGCAACCGTCCCCATAGACACCACAATCGGTTTCGACTTGCGGATGAGCATCAACTCGCGCTGGATCTGCTCTGACGCAATCGCGCTGCCGCCGGGGCTGTTCACGCGCACCACCACGGCTTTCACCTTCGCGTCATTCCGCACCCGCCGCAGTTCGCGCGAGAGCGACGCCCCACCGATGGTGCCGTCGCCCCCCTCGCCATCAACGATGTCGCCTTCGGCATACACGATGGCAATGGTCTGACTGGCGCGGAAGCTACGGTCCTTACCAACGGCGATAGGGGCGTACTCCGCCAACGTGATCTGCGGCAGCGATGGGCGGTCGAGCAAGGCCGCTAACTCCATCGCCCGGACACTGTCCTTCGCACTCGAACGGTCCGCGTCTGCCGTGCGTCCCGATGAGGCAATCTTCTGTAAGTCGTCGAGCACGTCGTCGAAATACGCAATCCGGTCCACCAGTTTGGCGGCCTTCGCGTCGGCCGGCAAAATGATGCCTTGGCTGTCCACCATGCTTTGCAGCGCCACCGTATCAATGCCACGACTCTGAGCAATGCCACGCTTCACCTCGCTCCACATGTCGCCCAGATACGATTCCGTCTGACGACGGCTCTCGGCACTCATGTCACGACGCGTGAACGGTTCCACGGCGGCCTTGAAGCGACCCACGCGGCTGACCTGCATGCCAATCCCGAACTTCTCAAACAGCCCCGCAAAAAAGATCTGCTCCGAGGCGAGGCCGGGCATGAGCAGTGACCCGAACGGATCGATGGTGATCACGCTGGCGGTAGAGGCCACGTAGTAGTCGCGGGTTTCCGGATTCACGAGGTAGGCGTGCACCGGCTTCTTCGATTGGCGGAAGCTGATGAGTGCCGCCCGCAGTTCACGCAACGCCGCAAACCCTGAGGCATTGCCGTCGGCGGGGATGGATCCGCGCAGCAGAATGCCACTGATGCGATCGTCCTCGGCCGCAGCCTTGAGCGCCAGCGTGGCGGCCCGCAGCGGCATCGCGTCACCCGCACCGGCGGCGAGCGCATCGTCGAGGAACGTCCCTGGCTTGGTCTCCGCCGGACGATCGGAGAAGGCGCGCTCCAAATCGATGACCAACACGGCGCCATCGGCAATCGTGACGGGCTGTTTCGAACCCGCTGAGGCGGCGATACCGATAATCAGCAACAGGCCGCCCACCACGCAAATCGCGATGGTGAGCAGGTTGGCGGCGATAGCAGTAAGAAACGACTTCATTGGGCGGTGGACTCGGGTGGACACGATTCGGACAACCGAAAGCTCTACGGGCCCCACGTGGGAAAAGCTTCAGAAGCGTACACGCGGGAACGGGGGTCCGCAAAACATGACGCTGGCGTCGCAATTGGGGCTTGCTCAAGACGGACCCCCGTCACAGCTTCCATGAAATCCCATCCTGATTGCTGTTTTCCCGCCCGGAGGACACCCGCTCATGCCCACCTACAAAGCCCCCCTCGACGATATCCGGTTTCTCCTGCACGACGTCCATGACGTGGCGCAGTTGGCCGCGATCCCCGGGTTTGAGGAGGCCACCCCCGATGTGATTGACGCCGTCCTCACCGAAGGCGCCAAGATCTGCGAGGAGGTGCTGTTCCCCATCAATCAGAGCGGCGATGCGGAGGGGGTGCACCATGAACAGGGGGAGGTGCGCACGCCAGCCGGCTTTAAGGAGGCGTACGCGCAGTACGCGGCCGGGGGATGGACGGGCGTGTCGGCTGATGCGGCGTATGGTGGACAAGGGCTCCCCGAAGCCGTCCGTTTTGTGATGGAAGAGATGCTCTGTTCCGCCAATCTCTCCTTCAGCATGTACCCGGGGCTCTCCCATGGCGCGGTCAGTGCCCTGCTGAGCCACGGGTCGGATGCCCTCAAGGACCGGTTCCTCCCGAAACTGATTGACGGGACCTGGGGCGGGACGATGTGCCTCACAGAAGCCCATGCCGGTACCGATCTCGGCATGATTCACACCAAAGCGGTGCCCGACGGCGACGGTGCCTATCGGATTACCGGCACGAAAATCTTCATCTCGGCCGGCGACCACGACCTGACCGAGAACATTGTGCACCTCGTGTTGGCGAAGCTCCCCGATGCCCCTGGCGGCACCAAGGGGATCTCCCTGTTCCTGGTGCCAAAGTATCTCCCCACGGATGCCGGCACCCCCGGCAACCGGAACGGTGTGACGGTGGGCTCCATCGAACACAAGATGGGCATCAAGGCGTCGGCCACCTGCGTGCTGAACTTCGAGCAGGCCACCGGGTGGCTGGTCGGGGAGCCACACAAAGGCATGCGTGCCATGTTCGTGATGATGAACGGCGCACGGCTTGCCGTGGGTCTGCAGGGGTTGGGCTTGGCCGAAGTCGCCTATCAGAATGCGCTGTCGTACGCCAAAGACCGGTTGCAGGGGCGCGCGCTTACGGGGGTGAAGAATCCGTCGGGACCGGCTGATTCCATTCTGGTGCATCCCGATGTGCGCAAGGGACTGCTGCGCATCAAAGCGTTCAATGAAGGGATGCGGTCATTGGCCTATTGGGTGGGCATTCGGATTGATCTCGAACATCGCCACCCCGACCCCGCGGCGCGCGAAGAGGCGGAGGATCTGGTGGCGCTCATGACGCCCGTGATCAAAGCGTTTCTTACCGACAAAGGGTTTGACAACACCAATGCGGCGTTGCAAACGCTTGGTGGGCACGGCTACATCAAGGAGTATGGCATTGAGCAGTATGTGCGTGATGCCCGCATCGCGCAGATTTACGAGGGGACCAATGCCATTCAGGCGTTGGACCTCGTGGGTCGCAAGTTGCCCATGGAAGGGGGGCGCTTGGTGCGCCGGTTCTTCGCCTTGGTGAAAGGCGATGTGGACGCGGCCGCGTCGGTGGAAGGCCTTGAGGAGTTCGCCAAGGCCCTCGGGGGGTCGTTGTATCAGCTGCAGAAAGCCACCATGCTGCTGGCGGAGAAGGGGTTTGCCAACCCTGATGAGGTGGGCGCGGCGGCCACCGAATACCTGCACCTCATGGGGTACGTCGCGGTGGGGTGGCAGTGGCTGCGGATGGCTACCGTTGCCCAGCAGCAGTTGGCGGCAGGGGGCACCGCAACGCCGTTCCTCACGGCAAAACTCAAGACCGCGCGCTTCTACTTCGGGCGCGTTCTGCCGGAAACGGCCACCCTGTTGGCGGCCATTCAAGCCGGTTCGGCGCCTATCATGGCGTTCGCGGACAACGAGTTCTAGGAAGCGCGGTGATACCGAACGCTTAACTCTTTGGGGTGATGTGCCGATGATGCTAGTAACCTTTCATCCTTCGCATGTCACTCAGAAAGTTCCTGTTTGAGTCACGCCCCGTTCCCGACCGCAGTGGGTCGAACGGGGTGCTGACCTCGCCCGAACAATACGAGATCCCGGCAAGCGGCGCTCCCACCCACGGGGCCGCCGGCGCGCCCAGTGCCGACACGGCCAGTACCGAACTCGGTTTGGTACTGGATGCGTTGAGCGGTGTCTTGGGGGCCATTGCCCGATACCCCATCGATCTGCCAGATCGGGCTGGGAGCGATCGTGCGGAGGAGATTGCCAAATGGTCGCGTCATGTGACCTATGGCTATGCGGTCGATGATGTGAGTGAATCGGTTTCGCTCAGCGTGATGGAGCGCGACTGGGATGGTGTGGTCCGCGTGGTTGCTGAGCAGCGGCGCGCTGAGCACCAGTATACGGAGTCTGCTATTGCGGAACTCCGCGACGCGCTCTGGTCGTGTGTGGAAACGGTGCACAATGCCGTCCGGATCGATCGGACCGCCGACGCCAGCACCAATGAACAGATGGACCGGGCCAAACACGCCCTCAAACGGATGCAGCCGGGCACCATTAAACAAGAGGTGCTTGATGCCATGGCCGCGATCGACGTGGCCTTGAAGGCGCGACGTACGCAGCAGCACGAGCAGTTTGTCTCGCTGGCCACGAAGCTGGACAAGATGGGCAAGCAGTTGGAAGAGGCCCGTCAGGAAATCACAACCGATCAGTTAACGGGCATCGGGAACCGCAAGCTCTTCGAAACAATGGGGCCGCGGGCGGTGCACCTGTATGCATTGAGTGGTCAGCCGGTGGTGTTGCTGTTGATTGATCTCGACAATCTGAAACTCGTGAACGACATGTACGGGCGTCGTGCCGGGGATCAGGCCATCATCAACATCGCCAATGCGCTGTCCAAGGTGTTCCTGCGCCAAAGCGACGTGCTCTGCCGGTATGTCGGTGACGAGTTCGCCGTGATTCTCCACAATACCGACGCGAAGATGGCGCAGACATTGGCGCGTCGATTGCAGGAACAGATGGTGGGCTTACCGACGCCGCATCCCGCGATGGAATTCGCGGTCAGCGCCTCGGTTGGGATTGCGCAGTTGGAAGCGCATGAGGAGTTGGACGAATGGATTGCCCGTGCCGACAATGCCCTGGAAACGGCGAAAAAGAACGGGCTGTATCGTGTCTGTGTGTCGGAAGGTCTGTTGCTCCGGACGGCCTGATTAGGTTGGCGGCGCAGGGCTAATGGGAAGTCGTACGGAATGCATAACGGGCCCGGTCGATTGACCGGGCCCGCGTGCGTTTATGGGGATACCCCACGGTGTGTCGCTACGACGTTGTCGTCGCGCGGCCCGCGGTGGCGGCGCGCAAAGCGTTCAGGATTACCGCCACGTCGATCGCCTCTTGCAAGAAGGCGCCGGCAATGGGCGTGAGCAGGCCGGCTGCGGCAAACCCCATGCCGATGAGACTCAACCCCAGCCCCACGACAATCGACTGTTTCGCGATGAGCAGCGACCGTCGGCCAATGCGCACGGCTTCGGGTACACGGCGCGGATCATCGATGAGGAGCACGACATCAGCTGCTTCCGCCACCACGCCGCCGCCGTGACCCGCGAGGGCGATCCCCACGGTGGCCGTTGAAAGGGAAGGCGCATCGTTGGTCCCGTCGCCCACCATCACCACCCGTCGTCCGCGCTGCTCCAGCGCGGCAATGCGCGCCACCTTCGCCTCCGCGGTGAGATCCCCCTCGTACTGGGTGATCCCCACATCGCGGGCGATCTTCGCCACGTTGGCACTGGTGTCACCGGAAAGCAGGTACGCATCGCGGATCCCCAGCGCCGCCAGCTCCGCGAACATCGGCCCCAACTCCTCTCGCAGTTGATCGGCAAACTCGATGCGCGCCACGGCGAGTCCTTGATCACCAGATACGCCGTCATCCTGATTACCTGCCGCCTCCTCTGCGGCATGTTCTGCTGCCACGTAGGCGCGAAGCCCTGCGCTCCCTGCATCGAGTGCCGTGAGTCTCGCCGCGATGCCGGGCACCGCCTCGCGGACGAACTCCGGGGACCCAACGGCGACCAGCCGTCCGCTCACGCGACCAATCACACCACGCCCGGGCGTTTCCACCACATCGGTGGCCATCAAGATCGTGGCCCCGCGCCGCTCAGCCTCGGCCACAATGACACGGGCCAATAGATGACCAGACGCTTGCTCCACCGCGGCGGCCAGTGCGAGCAGGCGCTCCGGCGACAGGCCGTCGTCGGTGACCACCTGATGGACCCGCGGCTTCCCGACGGTGAGCGTTCCGGTTTTGTCAAACACCGCCGTGTTCACAGACGCCAGCGCTTCCAGCGCGCCTCCATGACGCACGATGATGGATCGCCGCGCGGCCCGGTTGATGCCGCCGATAATCGCCACCGGCGCCGCCAAGATGAGGGGGCAGGGGGTTGCCACCACCAGCACGGCCAGCACACGGTTCCAGTCATCCGAAATCAACCACGCCAGCAAGCAGGCGCCGAGCGTGAGCGGTGTGAACCAAACGGCCCATCGATCCGCGGTACGTTGGAGCGGACTCTTGGACGCCTGTGCCGAGCGCACCAACTCCACGATCCGGGCATATTGGCTTTCCTGTGATGTCCGTACGGCGCGCAGGGTCAGCGCGCCCTCCTGATTCACACTGCCCGACAGCAACATCGCACCAATGGCCGCGCGTACCGGTAGCGGTTCTCCGGTGAGGCGGGAGGTGTCCACGTGCGACGAGCCGCTCAGCACGGTCCCGTCGCAGGGCACCAACTCACCGGGGCGCACGAGAAGGTCATCGCCCGGCACGATCTCGGTGGCGCCAATGTCGTGCACCTGCCCCTGCACCACGCGGTGTGCGGTGCGCGGTGCATCAGCCTCCAGCGCGGCCACGGCACTCGAGGCGCGGGCCACCGCATACGCATCGAGCGCCTCGCCGCCCGTTTGCATGAGCACCACGATCAGTCCCGCCAGCGGCTGTCCCAGCAGCATCGATCCTGCGATGGCCAGCATGGCCACCACGTCGGCGGCGAACTCGCCACGCAGCAGGCCACGGAAGGTGCGCCACACCACGGGGACGCCGGTGAGCAGCAGTCCGGCAAACCATATCCGGTTCCGCCAGGGATCGGCGCTGACCGCGAGCGGCGCAACCGCTCCCGCCAGCAAGAAGGCGAGGGCGGCGGCCGGGAGTCGGGGGATGGACGTCCAACGCATCGGTAAACCCGTGAAAAGGGTGAACGTCATAGGGCGAGCGGGAACGCGTTCGGGAGGAAATCGCCCCCACGCTGGAAAGATACCGGTGTGGCGCGCTATTCTCGTACCATGGCAGATACCCACTCAGACGCCGCGCTCGCGGCCATCGTTGATATTGCGGCCGATGCGATCATCGCGCTGGATAGCGCGTTTCGCATTGTGCGCTTTAACCGAGGCGCCGAGCAGATCTTTGGGTGGACGGAGGAGATCATGTTGGGGCAGCCAATCGATCGGCTGCTGCCGATGGCGGTTCGCGCCGTGCACCGCACGCATGAGCAGGCCTTTGCGGAGGGCAGTACGGAGTCCCGTCGTATGGCGCAACGTCGGGAAATTGCCGGACTGCGTCGCAACGGAGAGCAGTTCCCTGCCGAGGCGTCGATTGCGCGCGTGACTGTAGACGGTGAGCGCACCTTCATGGTGATGCTACGGGACGTGAGTGAGCGGCGACGGAGTGAAGATCGGCAGGCGCTGTTGGCCACAGCAGGATGGGTACTCGCCGCATCGCTGGACGTTGACTCCACGATGGCCGCCATCGCTGAGTTACCGCTGCCGCTGCTGGGGGAGTGGAGTGTGCTGGAGTTGCTCTCCCCACATGGCAACAGTCGGCGTGCCGCGGCGGCGCACACCGATCCGCGACGGCACGATGACACCATGGCGCTGATCTCGCGCGCGTCTGACGCGATGGAACGGGAGTTCCCCGCAACGAGTGCGGGACGCATCGCCTACGAAACCGACGCGCAACGCATCACGGACATCCCGTCGTGGCTCGCCGCAAATTTTCACGAGCCGATGGCGCGCGAGCGGGCGGCATCGCTCGGGGCAACGGCGGTCTTGATGGTGCCCCTGCGCGCTGGTGGACGGGCGATCGGGGCGTTGCATCTGGTGCGAACGCAACCGGATGCCACGCATAGTGCCGACGAGGTGTTTACGGCCGATCAGTTCGCCGGGCTTGCCGCGCTGGCACTGGAAAACGCACGGTTGTATCAAGAGGCGCGACGCGCGGTTCGTGAGCGCGATGATATGCTGGCGGTGGTGTCGCATGATCTGCGCAATCCGGTGAATGCGATCGTGATGCTCACGGGGGCGGTGCTGCAGCGCGACCCGGACGACGGGCGCCCGCTCATGGAACGTGAGGATGTCGAAGCCATTCGTGGGGCCGCGCGTCAGGCCGATGGACTCATTCAGGATTTGCAGGATGTCTCGCGCATTGCGAACGCCCGTCTCCGCGTGGAGCGTCGGCCGGTGCATCTGGCTGAGTGGCTCAAGGAATCCGCCGACATCTTCGAGCCGGTCATGGAGGAGGCGGTGCTGCGCTTTGTTCGTGTCATTGACGAGCCCTTGCCGATGGTGCACGCCGATGGGCATCGCATACAACAAGTGCTTTCCAATTTGCTTGGCAATGCGGTGCGGTTCACGCCGGAGGGCGGCGAGATTGTCCTCACGGCTACGCGGTACGAGGGCGGCGTGCGCATCTCGGTGCGCGACACCGGGCCGGGGGTGGCCGCCGCCGATGTGCCGCGACTCTTCGAGCGTTACTGGCAGGCGCCGCGGTTACTCCGCGCCGGATCGGGGCTTGGGCTCTTCATTGCGAAGGGCATTGTGGAAGCCCACGGTGGTGCGATTGGTGTGGACAGCACATCGGGCAACGGCAGCGAATTCTGGTTTACGATTCCAAGCGCCGCCGTGCTCCCAACCGGCACTGCGCCGCTGTGAAAAACGCCGCCATCCCAAGGGATGGCGGCGTGTTCATCGCGCAACCGTCAGCGCCAAGCGCTTTAGTGCTTGGCTGCTGGAGCAGACTCGGTGGCGCCGTGGCTTTCGGCGCTCTGGTGCGGTGCGCTGTCTTCCGCGTGATACACCTGAAAATTCATCGGGTCGCGAGGATGCCGATACGTGTTTTTATGAATCGTGTAGGCCATAAACAGGAGCCCTAACGTGGCCACGGTGGTCACGGCGGCGGCAGCCCAGCCTTGCTTGTTCGGATCGTACGCGACACTCATGAAGACACCCCGACAGGTAAGCGCACAGAGCGACGTGAACGGGCGTCTGCGCGGATGATCGCCCCGTGGTCGGGGCGGAACCTGAACAAAGGTAAAGCACACTTCGTCATTCTTCCACCCTTGGTCCCGTATCCTCCGCCGTTCCGGTTGGCCCTTCAACCAAGCGGGCCGGTACGATGGCGGTCCGGCCAAAGCGGGATCGGATCTGATCCAGGGCCCGGGTAAGGGCCCGATCCCGCGCATTCTCCACGGGCTCTCCCTCCACCGCACGAACCGGCGTGGGCGCAAAGAACGTCAATTGCGTGGCTTCCCCGCCGGGGGCGCTGTCGGCGTCGAAGTGCGACAGGCCAATCCCGAGCAGGCGGACCCCCACCCGCCGTTTTGCCCGCAGGGAACGGTAGAGGAGCCGGGCAACCTTCAGCACCGATTGTTCCGATTCAATGGGCGACGTGAGCGTACGCTGGGCGGACCGGGTGGTGAAGTCGGCATCCTTCACCTTCACGGTCACCGTTCGAGCATGCAGCCCCTGTTGCCGAAGGTCGGTGCTGACACGCACCGCAAGGCGCAGCAGCTCCCGTTCCAGCACATCGTCATCGTGCAGGTCGCGTCCGAACGTCTCCTCGCGGCTCACCTGCTTTTGTACCGCGCGCGGTATCACGACACTGTGGTCAACACCACGCACGCGTCCGTGCAACCAACTCCCGGCGCGCACGCCAAGCCGTGCCTGTAACGCGGTCTCGCTCCAACGCTGTGCGTCGGCGATGGTCTCAAGCCCCATGCGGTCAAGCGTGGCGGCAAATCGCGGCCCCACCATGGGAAGATCCGCCAGCCGGAACGGGGCCAGAAAAGCGGCTTCACCGCCGGGGGCGACACAGTGCACGCCGGTGGCACCACTCCCAGGTTTCGGCTTGGCCAGCTCCACGGCCATCTTGGCCACCAGTCGCGAGGTGCCGCCACCGATTGATACGGACAGACCGGTGGCGTTGAACACCGCCGTCCGGATTCGATGCGCTGTGGCCGTTAAGGATTCCTGGCCATAGAGCGCCTCCGTGCCTCCCATATCGCAATACCACTCATCGATACTGGCCGCCTGCACCACCGGTGCGAAGGTGGCCAGCACCTGCTGAATGGCGGCGCTCCGCGTACTGCACGCGCCGCGCGGAACCGGCACGCAGGTGGCCTGAGGACAGAGCTTGAGGGCGCGCGCGATGGGCATGCCTGATCGCACCCCGTACGCCCGACACTCATAGGACGCACTGCACACCACCCCACGGGATCCCGGTCGACCGCCCACGATAAGCAACGTCGCCTGGCCGGCCCCGCTGGGGTCCTCCTGGCGCGCGACGGCCACGAAGAAGGCATCGGCGTCCACCAGGAGGATGCGGCGGGGTACAACGGTGGTCATGGGATGGGCCCGTAGCGGCCGCGACGGCCAAGACCACGAGGCACGACTACACGGCCCGGGGGCGGGATGGTCCATCGGCCAGCTCGCCGAGGGCGGGCCCACGGCCGCGCGCGGTGACGGGCCACCGCGTTTCCACGGCGTGGCCGCGGACGCCGATGATCTCGTCAAACAAGTGGACCACAATGCAGACATGGTTGGGGACCACGCGCACCTGATCGCCCAGACGCGGCCGCCAGCTGGTCTTCGAGAGATCGAGGATGCCATGCTCCTCCGACATCCGTGTCACCACCACCTCGGGATGATCGAGCAGGGCGCCGTAGCCGGGCTCCTGGCCATCGCTCGCCGCGCGGAGGGGCTCGCGGCCCAACGCCTTCGTGCCCGCGTCGATCACGGCCTGCCCGGGCACCGCCACGCTCACTACGGTGGCCAGCACGGTAAGGGCGCACTCGTCCCATTCGCAGGCACCAATCAAGGCGGTGGTGCGGTCGTTGTAGACGTACGTCCCCGGTCGCACCTCATTCACCGCGGGCACTTCATGCATGCGCCACGCGGCCGGGGTGGACCCACCACTCACCCGCTTCGGCGGCAGTCCCACGGCGGTGAGGGCGTGAACGAAGGTGGCAAGGTCGGACCCCAAGGTCGCAAGCGCCTCCGCCTGGTCATCAACCGCCTCCCGGATATGTCCGGGATAGAACATCAGCCCCGCAAAGTGCAGCGCCGAGGCCCGCTCGATGTGTTGCGCAATCGCGACGGCGCGTTCGGGTGAGGACACCCCCACGCGATGCATCCCCAGGTCCACCTCCACCAACACCTCGAACTGCCGACGACCAAGCCGAGCCGCGACGTTGAGCGCGTCCAGTGCCTGGGCATCGTCAACCGCCACCGTGACGTTGACCTGCTGCGGTAACCGGGCCAGTCGTTCAAGACGCGCGGCGCCAACCGGTGGGTATGCCACCAGCAGGTCGTCGCACACCTCGGCCATCACCTCGGCCTCGCGGAGCGTTGCACAGGTGAGTCCAACGGCACCGCGGCGCAACTGCTCGGCCGCGATCCGTGGGGACTTGTGTGTTTTCACATGCGGCCGAAGTTGCAGGCCGTGCAGGGTGGCGTACGCCGCCATCCGGTCCAGATTGAACGCGAGCCGATCCAGATCAACGATCGGTACCGGTGTCTCGAGCTGTTCGAGATACGTTGTCATCGCGCCCTCCTTCCTGTGAGACAGAAAAATGCCAGATGCTGAGGCACGGACCGATCGCCCATGGACTCCGGTGGTGCTCCCCGATGTGCCGGCCCCTGCGGGAGCCTACTCGCCGGGCGTGCGCACCGCAAATGCCGGAACGCTGCTTTTTGTCTCCGGGCAGACTCCGCGGGATCAGGCCACCGGGCAGATTGTCGAGGGGGACATTGAGGCCCAGACGCGGCTTACCCTAGCCAATATGGAGCGTATCCTCCTTGCCGGTGGCGCCACCTTCGCCAATGTCGTGAGCCTCACGGTGTATCTCGCCGATGAGAACGACTGGGGAACGTTTGACCGGGTGTATCGCACGGTGTTTTCTCCACCCTACCCGGCGCGCGCCGTGGTGGGTGCGTCACTCCGCGGGATTCTCGTGGAGATTTCCGCTGTGGCTGCGCTGTAGCGCCGAACGGTGACCGCACCCCGGGTGGTGGTATATGGCCAGCAGCGACCGTTTCGTCTGGCGTGTGAGGCGCTGCTGGGTGCGTCCGGGGTGCCTGCGCGGCTGGCCAGTCGCCAAGCCGAGCTGGCCAAGGCAATTGGTGAGGGGAGCATTGCGGCCATTCTGGTGAGCGATGATGACCATGATGCGGCGGTGGCGCGCATGGTGGCGGACGCCTCGCGCTCGCGCATCCCCGTGCTGCCGCAGAGCAACAACGAAACGGTGCCCGTGTTTGTTGGCCGGGTACTGGCCACGTTAGCCGTCGCCCTTTAAACGACGAATGGCGCGCCGGTCGCGCTTGCCGGGCTTGCTGTCCCCGTACGCAAAGGAGAGCGGTGCCTGTCGCCGCTGTTCCTGCGAAGCTTCGCGCGCACGCTTGCCGTCGGCGGTCTCTTCATACAAACCTTGCGCGATCTCGGCCGACCCCCGTCGCTCGGCAACGTCTTTCACGCGGAGGTTCCACTCCACGGGGCCTTGGCGGAGGCGAATGAGGTCGCCGGCCTGCACCAGTTTCGCACGCTTGGCACGCTCGCCATGCACGTCCACTTTCCCCCCGTCGATGGCCTCCGCGGCCAGCGCGCGCGTTTTGAAGAACCGCGCCGCCCAGAGCCATTTGTCGAGGCGGACCTTCCCCGATGGAGTCGATGCGTTCTCGTCCATCGGTCAGTCCACCTCGTCGAGCGAGTCATCGTCGTCCGGCCCATCGGCATCGGTATCGGCGTCCTCGGGCGCGTCGCCGTTGGCCAAAGCGGCCTCGGCCAAACGCGCCTCGGCCAACCACACCTCGCGAATCCGCGTGGCCGCGCCAACGTACACCGCCCGGACCGCCGGCAGCAGCTTGGGCTCCGCGGCTCGATGCTCCAGCAGCGGTATCAACGCCATGACCGCCTCCAAGTCGCGGCTTGCCTCGCCGGTGCTGACAATGGCGCGCAACATGGCGGCGACTTCCTCACAGCCATCGGCCATGCCACGCGAGGTCGCCGCATCGGGGCCGGCCACCTTGGTGCCACGCGCCAGCACCGCTACCCGTTCGCGCAGCATGGCGGCGTCGGATTCAAACCGCTCAATCAGGTAATCCCGGGCGGTGGTCGTCATGAGCCGGCGTGCGGAAGCGGGTGGGCAGCGCTCGCCAGGACGGCGTTGAAGTAGGCCGGCTCGCCCGTGACGTCACGTTCCACATAGGGTGCAAGCCAAGCGGGAAGTGCAGGGTGATCATCCAAGCCGGAGAGCTCCACTTCAGCCAACACCAGATCACGATCACGGAACACGTCGATCTCCCACTGATAGGCGCCGTCCCGCACCACATGCCGGTGCTTGTGGACACGGGCCGCCACAGTGAGGGGCCACATGGCCTCGAACAGGTCGCGGCTGGTGGCTTCCTCAATTTCTATGCGCGCCTGCGCCGGACCGAGTTTCACCGTGCGCCAACAGGACACCGCCCCACCGGGTGTGGTGGACCGACGCAAGCGCTCACGCAGCGCCGTTCCCGGGATCCACCCCTGCTCGATGAGGGTGGGGGGCACCTCGGCCGCAACGGGTGGCACCGCGGTGAGGAGATACTTCCGCTCAATCTCCAGTGGGACCCCGGCATCGGTAACGGGGGCACTGTCGCGCCGCAGCTCAACCACGGACAGCGCAATGGTGTGCATGACGTGGTCCATGCGCGCACACCAATCAAGCGCAAACGCCTGATAGTGCGCGAGGGCCACCGCTTCCAACGCGTGCTGCAAGGCGGGGAGATCGGCCTTGCGCGCGCGCTCCGCCAAGAGATCGGCATCGCGCACGGCACCCAGGAGATCCTGACCGCGCGTGGCGAGATCATACCAGGCACCAAGGGCCGGTCGCGATCTGGCAAACGGCGCCAGCATGGCACGCTGACGCTTGAGTCGAATGCGCACCCGGTGCATGGCGTCACGTGCCTCCACACTGGTCACGCGTTCCAGATCACGTCGCAGTCGGGCGCCAACGCGTTCGACCCGCGTGGCGAGATGCCGGGCGAATGGCGTTGGCGTGGATGGCACGCCCACGCGATGCAACAGGCGATACGTGGAGAGACGACCGCCGAGGTGATCGACGATGGGGTCAAAATGCTTGGCGAATGCGCGGGTGATCGCCGGGGCTGAGCGCGCCGCGCCCTCGTTGAGCGTGGCGCGCAGTTGCATGGCTTCGTCGCGCGCCGCTGCGGGAAGCTGTTCGGCTTCCGCATCAAGCCAGGCGCGCTGGACATCGGCATCCCGCGCGGTGTTGGTGGCCTGCCCCAACGCACGCAAGGCACGCAGCGTGCGCCGGTCTACGGCGTTGTCGAGGGCACTCTCATGCTCGCGGAGCACGGCGCGGAGTCGTCGCAACGCTACGCGCGCGCGGTGCAGTACGGCGGTGTTGCGTCCCGATGTCGTTCGCACCCCATCAGTGATTTCGCTGTCCGACCACTGGGCTCGCGCCTCGCTGAGCTGCGCGAGCCAATGCAGCGCCATAAGCCGAGCCCCTTCCTGCGCTGGTCGGCGAAGGGCGTCCGGCAGCAGTGCACGTACGTCGTCCGCGCTGAGGTTTGCCCGCTCAGCCATCGTAATCCTCATGGTCGTCGCTGGCATCAACGTGCACGTGGGCCGTGCCCTCGTCATCGTAGCTCACGGACACCAGCCACGGACGGCAGCATACCTGACAGTCCTCGATGTACTGCTGATGCATGCCCGAGCCGGGGTCGAGGGTGATCTCACCCGGCTCTCCGCAGTACGGGCAGTGGACGTCGCCCACCACATCGGCGACGCTGTCTCCAAGGGGGAACTCGTCGTCGAGGTCGTCCTCGTGGCCGTCGTCGCCCCCCTCGGCGTCATCCGGTAGCTCCCAATCGTCGTGATCACGCATCTCTGTTTCGCCAAGGCATAGGGCTAATCAAACGTTTCGGCGGCTCGTCTCCAAGCGCGCCTCCTAGTTTCGATTCAACAGCAGCGTCCGGTCTCCGGTTGCCACCGCCAGCGCGGCGCGGGCGCCGGCCACCTTGGCTTCAACGGCCGCGAGTTTCACCGCTTCGTCCAACACCAGCCGCTCGCGGATGTTCAGAATGAGGAGGGTGCTCTCGCCATTCTCAAATCGTATCTGTTCCGCATCGCGCAGCAGACTGGCATTGCGCACGTTCGCCACCTGTCGTTGCCGCAGCCGTTCGAGGTTGAACAAATCAAAGATGGCCACCCGCGTATCAAACTCGACGTCGCGCCGAAGCCGATCCCGCTCCAGTCGTTGGAACTCCAAGCGTTGACCGGCCGCCGAAAAACGGCCCGTCTCCCGCAGAAAGAGGAGCGGCGACTTAATGCTGAGGCCGGCCTTGTAGTTGTTGCTGAGCCGGTCGTCGTCAAAAAACGCCTGCTCGCTCTCGTTGGACCCAAAGCCTGAGAGCTTCGCCTCGGCCAGCGGGAGCAACGCTTGGGTGGTGAACAAGCGCTGCGCTTCGGCCTGTTTCACGCGCGCTTGAATTTTGAGCAAGTCCGGATTGCGCCGGGTCGCCAACTCAAGGAGCGCCTCAAGTCGGGTGGAATCCATCCCAACGCGGTCAATACCGAGCAGCACCGGTTTGGCGTCGGCAGGCAACGGCGCCGGGCGTCCAGCCTCATCCCAGAGGTAGGCAGTCACATTGAGCGACGACAGGTAAAAGGACGCTTCGGCTTCAAAGCGGGTGACCTCGCGGCGCTGCAGCTCCAACAACGCTTCGATTGTATCAATGGGCGCGCTTTCCCCGTTCGCCACCCGCCGGCGAATGGCCTGCAACCGGAACTCGGCCAGCGCTTCGCCCTCCTGGGCAATCACGCGCCGACGCCAGCTTTCGTACCAGACGCCGTAGTCCTTCGCGGCGGAGAAGAGCAGCTTGTTCACGATCGCCGTGCGGTCCGCCTCTCCGGCGTCACGCGCCGCGCGCGCCTGCTGCAGCGCATTGCGCCGCTCGTCGGTGAGAATGCGCTGACCAAGCGGAATAGAAATGCCCGCTTCGAAGGTGCCAGCGCCGGCGGTGCGGCGGTCGGGATTGAAGTACCGGCCCATCGTTCGGTCAAACGCCAGCGTGACGTCAGCACCAACGGGGAGCGGAATCTTGAGCTCGGCGTCGAAGTAGTTGTAGTACGTGGTCCCGCCGAACTTCTTCTGATCCCACGTTGCGGTGACCGTGGGGTCAAATGCCCCCCACGCGGTGCGCAGGTCCGCGCGTGCCTGATCGGCCACCAAGCGTGCCTGCGAGGCAACCGGGTGATGCGCGAGAATGCCGTCAACAAAGGCCGGAAATGGGAACGGGGTGCCCAAGGTATCGAGCCGCGTGGGTGCGACCGGTGCCTGGGCCTGTAGTGACGCCGAGAAGACCACGGACAACCCGAACGCGAGCGCCGTACGCCCACGCCTGATCACTTCTTGCCTCCACCCTTGGCGCTGGCTGCGCCGCCACCCTTCCCCCCGGCAACGGCATCGGCTGGCAACGCATCGTTCGGATTAATGGAGAGCGGGAATCCGTTGAGCTGACGCCAGATTTCCCAGCCGACCGTGACATTGTCGAGCATCGCCCATCCCTGAACCCCGGTACCGAGCCGCAGCTGCGCCGGCCACGGTTCGTCGTGGGTGGTATCAGGCACGAGCAGCACGCGGAACTGCCCCGCCCGATTGGGGAACTGGTCAATCACGGCCACCTGCGCCCCAAAGGTGCCGGATGCGACTTGCGGCCATCCCGAAATCTGCAGCGCGGGCCAACCGTCAAAAAAGATCCGCACATGCCGCCCCGGCTTGAGCAGGGCCACGTCCATCGGCTTCACAAAGAGCTCAACGGCTTTGCTGGGCCGTGCCGGCTGAATGGTGACGATGGGCTCGCCAGCCTTCACGATCTCTCCCTGACCCGCTTTGGTGGCGCGGACCACATAGCCATCCTGCGGCGCCCGAATGAGGTAGAAGCCGTTCCGGATGGTTAACGAGCCGACTTTGTCCCGCAGCTTGGCCACCTCGGCACGGCCCTCGCTCACCTCGGCCAATGTGGAGGCACGATCGGATTGCGACTTGGAGATCTTCTCGCCGTACTCCGCCGGAATGCTGGAGAGATCGGTTTCCGTGATGAGTAGCGCCTGTTGCTTCTCCACCAGTTTGGCGGAGGCCGACTGCACACGAATCTGAAAGGCCTGCAGCTCATTCACCGAGACGAGGCCGAGGGTGTCCCGGAACAACCGCTCGCGGCGGCGCAGCTGGTCGCGCGCCACGGAGTCTTCGAGTGTGGCTTGGCGCACTTCGGCGCGGTACTGCTCAATCTTGTTGGCGGTCTGCCGCAGTTTGAAGTCACGCTGTGCTTCAAGCTGGGAGATCTGCATGGTGAGCGCAGCCGCTTTGTTCTGCTTCTCGCCGATCGCCGATTCCTTGGCGGACTGTTGCTGAGCCGTAAGCGGGAGCACGCTCGGATTCAGATACTCCTCCTTGATCTCGGAGATTCTGACGATGCTGTCCCCCTCATTGACGTACTGCCCTTCCTGCACGTACCACTGCTCGATGCGGCCATCGATGCGCGTGGGCAACTCTTGCGGACGATGGGCGGGGTCGAGCGCCGTGACCGTTCCCTCGCCGCGGACATTCTGCTGCCACGGCAGGAACAACACGAGGAACAGCGTGATGAGAATGCCGGCCAGCCATCGCGACACAATGCGAATGGCGTTGGCTTCACCGAGCAGGGAGGTGGTCTCTAAGGGCAAGTGTTTGAGCTCGCGCTCAATATCAATATCCGTGCGGGCCATGGTGCTCAGGCTCCCGTGGTCATAGGCGACTCGTGCAGCAGATTGCGACACATCGGATCGTCACGCAGCACGCTGAAGGGTCCTTCGCGCACGATTTGTCCCCGATCGATGAGCAACACGCGATCGAACACGGCAAGCAGTTGTGGATCGTGTGACACGGCAATGACCGTCCACGGGCGACTGCGGTCGGTGAGCAACCCTATGATGAGCGTGCGCGAGGCGGCATCGAGATTCTGGAAGAAGTCGTCGAGCACAATGAGCCGGGGACGTCCGACGATGCCTTGTGCCACGAGCAACTTGTTCGCGAGATGCGCGGGGAGGGTGCGCCCTCCGTTGGAGAGTTCGGTTTGAATCCCTTGCGGCAGCTGTTGGATGTCGTCGGTCAGCAGGAGGTCATCCAGCGCTTCGCGGACATCGCGTGGCGTAATGTGCGACCGACCCACGCTCACGTTTTCCTCAACCGTCCCGTCGAACAGGTCGGTCCACGACAACATCTGTCCGATCCGCGTGCGTAGGGCAGGGCGATCGAGATCGCGCAGCGTCACGCCGTCAAACCGGATCGACCCGTCGTACTCGTCGATGAGCCCCCCCAGCAGCTTCAGCAGCGTGGACTGGCCGGATCCGTCGGACCCCATAATGGCAACGCGTTCGCCTGGCTCAATCTGCACGGAGATGCCGTCAATGCTGGCCGAACGTGCCGAGGGATAGCGAAACCGGAGATCCTTGGTAGCAATGGAGACACCGACGCCCGGGACGTGCACCGGCGCAAGGCCGCCGCGCGCTTCCAGTGGCAGGTCCGCCACGTGGCCTGATTTGTCGACGCTGGTAAGCACATCGTACACTGTCGCCAGGCTGGTAATGAGCTTCTCAACGCCGGCCAGCACGGTGACAATCACCACCTCGGCCGCCACAAACTGACCAAGGAGAAGCTGGTTGGTTTGCACCAACGTCGCGCCGATGATCAGCACAGCCGCGGTGATAAACGTTTTGAAGCCGATCAGGGCAATGGTTTGCTTCACGAGCACCGCGAAATGCTTGCGGCGATACTTGAGATAGCCCGTGACCACGTCGTCCATGCGCTCCACGGGCAGCGTGGAGTCCCCGGCATACTTAAACGCGTGAAACGCGCGGGCGATTTCCTGCAGCCAGTGCACGGCCTTGTACTTGTACTTCGACTCCACAATCGAGGTCTCAAGCCCCTCCGGGCCCGACCAGCGGATAATGAACCAGAGCGCCGCCGACACCGCGACCGCGAACACCGAGAACCACGGACTGTAGAGCGTGAGCAGCAGCAGGCTGAACACAATCGTGAGCAGCGCCGTCGGCACGTCCAACAACAGCTTCTGCACCCCCTTCTGAATCGCGATCGCTTCGAACAGGCGGTTCATCTGTTCGGGCAGATTAGACTCCAAAGACGCGGCGTAGCGTAAGCGCGGAATGCGGAAGGCAAACTCCAACGCCATTCTCGCGAAGACACGCTGCTGAATGCGCTCCACCACTTTCAAAATGCCGATCTGCAGCACGCCGGCGACGATAGTGCCGAGTACCACGAAGGAAATGAGGACAATCACGGGCTGCAGGTACAAACGCCCCTGCACAATCTGAACGATGCCGCCCACGGCGAGCGGCAGGATTAGGCTCAATCCCCCCGACAGCGTGGCGTAGAAGAACACCGTGAGAATCTCGCGGCGCTCACGGGCGAACAGCGCCAGCGTGCGATCGAGGGGGGATCGGGGTTCGCTGTCGTCTTCATGCGGCGCGTGCCCGAGTGGACTGTGGGGGTTGGCCCGCGACGTGGCGCTATTCGCCGGTCGCAGCGCCATGGGCGCCAGCGCCGTGAGAAGATCTCCCACCCCTAACCGGGCAATCAGCGCATTAGCCAGCGCGTCGCCGCGCTCCGGGAGGGTCACCGCGTCCCCATCCCGTGGCACAAGAACGGCGTGGACCTCCTCCTCCTCATTCCGGCACAACACGATGGCATCGTCATGCAGCACATCCAGCAAGACAATCGGTACGGTCCCCTCGGCAATGGCGAGGCGCAGCGTATCGTGCGTGATGGAGCGATCGAGATAGCCGACGTCGACCGCACCACCGATGGAACGCACGCGCACCGGCAGCGGATCATCGGGAGAAATCTGACGCGTTAATGCGCGCCAGCGCCCCTGTTCAACATCGAGGCCGAGGGCCGCGGAGACGAGCTGGTTTACACGAGTGGCTTGAGCCGACATGACGCCATGGCGTGAGCAGTGAGCATAGCGGACCCGCCTCAACGGTGATGAGCGGGCCAACGCGATACGCGCCGGGCCTGAGTGCCCGTGCGCTCCGAACGGTACAGGGCGTTGGCGCCGTCGCGAATAGCCGACGGGTACCAGCGCGGTGGTTAGAAACCGTGTGGTGGCGCTCTGGGTGCTGCGACGCGAAGCCGCGCGTGCCGATGGACCCGGCTATGGTGCCACGTGTGCCACGCCCCGCGATCATGCGCACGCCGCACGAGTGAGGCCGTCCCCGGAGCCCGCTGCACCTCGGTGAGCTGCGAGGCCGCCGATCGCGATGTCCGACGGCTCCCGCGCTGCCACGCGGCACGCGTGCTCGCGGCGCGCGGCGACCAGAGGCGGATCATCGGTCCACCAACTACTGCGGCACGCAGCGATGCCGCCGGCGCATGGGTGGCCACTTCCACCGACGGGCTTGTCCCACGACCGTCCGACGCACCGGCGCGCGCGATCCCCGTGGTGGCCACGACGGCCACCACAAGGTGCAGCAACCACATGAGTCGCGGGGGGAAAGTCATAAGCTGAACAAATACGAAATAACTAGTCGGGATTCAAGCGGTACGGGTCGCCACGTGGTCGAGGCGCTGGCATTTCCCGTAATGTACGACACCTTTCCCCCACTTTGGCGTATTCTTGCAGGAACTCCGGATTGCATTCCGTGATCCTGAGGCGTGTGCCTACTGGCGCTTCAACGCTCCCATCCATGACTCGCGTTTCCCTTCCTTCTTCGGCTGCCACGGCGGCCATCATTTCGGCCCTCGCGGCGGCACTGCTGGCCGGTCCTGCTGGCGCACAATCTTCCGCGGCGGCCGGCGCCCCTTCCGGTCGCGGGTCGTTCGGGGGCCATCTGCAGGTTACCGAGCCCAGAGGGGAGTTCGGTCAAAATACTGGTAACGGGTTCGGCGTTGGCGGGTACGCCCTGTGGCGGCTCGATCCCAATGCCATCGTTAATCTGCGCGGCGATCTCTCCTTCGTTACCTATGGGAACACCCGACGCGCCATCCCGCTGAGTGGAACCGGTGGGCTCATTCAACTCAACCTGCGGACCACCAGCAGCATCGCTTCGTTTGTCGTCGGTCCGCAGCTGCTCGGCCCCACGGGCACGTTTACGCCATACGCCACCGCCCTGGGTGGATTCTCCGTGTTCTGGACGTCGAGTTCCATTGAAGGATCCAACAATCAGCAGGACCCCTTTGCCACCACTACCAACGCGAGTGATGTGGCGTTGGCCTACGGTGGGGCGGTTGGTGGATACTTTCGCCTGACCTCCGGAGCGCATCCGGTTCGCCTGGATCTTGGCGCCAGGTTCCTGCGCCACGACGATGTCAGCTACCTGAACGCCGATCGTGTCCGGACGGCCTATCAAACAGACCGGCCCCCCGTAGCGATTGAAGGCCGTGCCGATTTCGTGACGTACTATCTTGGCGTCAACGTGATCGCCTTCTAGTTCGGCGCCCTTCGATGGCCCGATGATGGCTACAGGTCGTCGGGTCGTCGTTGCCGCTTCACCTCACTGCGCTGCCGCTTCTCGCTAAGCCGACGCTCCACCGCGCCTCGGCTCGGCCGAGTGGCGTGACGCGACTTCGGAACCACGAGCGCCCGCGAGAGGAGCTGCACCAATCGCTCAATCGCTGCCCGGCGGTTCTGCTGTTGACTCCGATACTCGCCGGCCACGATACGCAGCGCGCCTTCCCCGTCCAGCCGCGACGCGAGGCGCGCCAGGACCAGCACCCGTTGGTCGTCCCGGAGTGCCCGGCTTTGGCGTACGTTCCACCGCAGCGCAATGCGCGTGGCGCTGCGATTCACATGTTGTCCCCCCGGCCCGCTGGCGGAAATGGCCGAGATGTCGAGCTCGTGCGCCGGAATACGCACGCCCGGCGCCACGGGCACGTCATCCGGCGACGTGGTGCTCACCTTAGCGGTCCCCCGGCGCCCGGCAGGGCGATGCTCCGAGCGCAGCCGTGATCGCGGCCGGCGCCGGTCGAGATGCCGAGTCCGGCGCGACAAAGACGGCCACATACTCGGCCGGGGCCGTGGTGGTCAACGACAGCTGGCGATAGCCCACGGCCGCTAACTCGCAGCGCAACAGGCTTCGCGGCGTCCCGTGGCCATAGGTTGGGCGGTCCAGATCAAGGATCACCAGACGTCCACCCGGCCGTAAGGCGGTGGCCAGGTTCCAGAGCAGCGCGAACGGTTGCTCGATCTCGTGATACATGTGAATCATGAAGGCCACGTCAACGCTGGCCGTCGGTAGCCGTGGATCGTGGGCATCGCCCTGTACCACCTGCACGTTCGCCATCCCCTCGCGGCGCACGCGGCGCTGCAGCAGCGCGAGATAGTCGGGGATAATGTCCTGGCCGAAGACCCGGCCGCGTGGGCCGACCAGCGGCGACAGCCGGGAGACGTAGTAGCCGTCGCCCGCGCCGATATCGGCCACCTGCTGTCCGGGGCGGATTTTTGCCAGGGCCACCACGCGCGCGAATTCCCCGGCATCATCGCGGTCGTCCTCGGCGCTCCACCGGGGGGCCACAATGTCCGCCACCGGTCGCATTGGAGCCGGGAAGCGGTCGGCAGGAGCGCCTGGTGGCGCGGCTGGGCCAATGGTGTCCTGGCCAACGCCCACGGTCTCTGACGGGCCGCGTTGCGCGCGGTCTGCCGAGGCACCACACGCGAAGGCGGTGGTCACAATCAGGAGGGGCCACCAGATACGGGTCATAACGGGCTCACGGGTTCGGAGCGCAAGTGGACGCGCAACGCGGCGACACGACGGCCCTCCATCGCGACGATCTCCAATTCCCCTCCGGGGTAGGTGACGCGGTCCCCGATGCGGGGCAGACGTCCCAGCATGGCAAAGGCATACCCGCCAAGGGTGGACCAGTCCCCCTCCGGAATGGGGAGCGAATGATCGGAGCGCACGTCTACCAGGGACATGGAGCCGGCCAGCTCAAGGACGCCATCGAACAGGAGGGCGTCGCGCGACAACGGATCATACTCATCGGCGATATCGCCGACGACTTCCTCAATCAGATCCTCCATCGTCACGATGCCAGCCGTCCCCCCGTATTCATCGAGCACAACGGCGAGGTGTGCGCGCGTCCGTCGCAAATCGTCGAGGACGCGTTCGGCGGCACGGGTCGCCGGCACAAAAATCGGCTCCCGTAAGTGATCGCGTAGCGAGAAGGATTCCGGATGCGCATGGAGCCAGAAGTCCTTGGCCAGAAAGACGCCGACAATATCGTCGGCGGTCTCACGATACACCGGATAGCGCGAGTAACGCTCACGCCGCAGGATCACAACGAGTTCGTCGAGCTCCACGTCCTCGGCAATCGCGATCATATCGGTACGGGGGCGCATCACGTCCAAGGCTTTTTTGTTATGGAAGTCGAACACCCCGGCGAGCATCGCGGAGTCCGACTCATCCAGCGTCCCATGGGCGCGGGCCTGCATCACGAGCAGGCGCAGCTCCTCCGGGCTGTGCACATGCCCCCCTTCGGACACGGGCTCAACGCCCAGCAAGGCGAGGAGGCGATTGGCCGTGCCATTGAGCATGCCAATGAAGGGCGACATCACCTGCGAGAAGAGGATCAGCGGACGAACCACCCATCGGCTGACGGTTTCCGGGCGGGCCAACGCGATGCTTTTGGGGGCGAGCTCGCCGAGGACGATGTGCAGGAAGGTGATCACGAGAAAGGCCACCGCGATCCCCGCCCCCGTATGTACGGCGCCCACGGCTGGTTCGATGCCAACCAGATGCAGGGCACGATCGACGAGCACCGCGATGGCCGGCTCGCCAACCCAGCCCAGCGCCAGCGAGGCCAGGGTAATGCCGAGTTGCGTGCCTGAGATGTATCGGTCGAGTTGGCTGAGCGCCCGTTGCACGACCTTGGCGCTCCGGTCCCCCTCCGCCGCCATCTGATCAATGCGGCTTCGCCGCACCGCTACCAGCGCAAACTCAGCGGCCACGAAAAAGGCGTTGAGCAGCACCAAAAGCAGCACCAACAGCAATCGTCCCGAAGCTGAACCGAAGCTCAGGTGGTCGACCACGGGGGAAACAGGGTCAGCAATCATACTGAATAGAAACGGACAGGCGACTGATTCGTCAGGGTAGTGCAATCTGCGAGAGTGCCGGGCATTCCGCCTCTGGGGCATTCTGCAAGACTTCCGGCTGCCGTGCACCCTACTCCATCGATTACTCCAGTCCCGAAGCAGGAAATGCTTGACCCGAGCAGGGTACTGCGTTGGGTCTGGCTGGGCCGTGCGGTGCTCTCCTGCGCCATCCTCATCGCGGCCGCGTTCGTCTGGAGCGAAGCGGCCCCGCGCGATACCCTGATCGCCACACTGGCCTTCGCGGGGTCAGCGGCGGCAACGATGCTCTCGGCGCTCTATGTCCAATTTGAGCGCCGCACCCCCGGGGTGGCGTACTACGGCCTGCAGTGTACGGTGGATTTGGCGCTGGTTACTGCGGTGGTGCACATCACCGGTGGCTGGAGCTCCCAGTTTGCGGCCCTCTACATTTTGGTGATTGCCAGCGCGGCCATGCTCCTCCCCTTCCAGGGAGGGCTCGCGGTGGCGGTTGGCGCCAGCGTGCTGTATGCCACCGACGTCCTGCTCCTCCGATCCGGAACGCCCTATGTGGGCGTGGCCGTACAGATCGTGGTTTTCGTGGTGGTGGCCATCGGGTCCGGCTACGTGTTCTCCCGACTGCGGCAAGCGGGGAAGGGGCGTGAGGCCCTCGCGGCGCGGTTGGTGAAGGTACAGCTCGAGGCCGCTGATATTCTGCGCACCATTCGGTCGGGCATTATGACGGTGGACGCGCACGGACGGCTCCTCTACGCCAATCCGGCGGCCTCTGAGTTGCTCGGCCTTGAGCTTCGTGCGCTGGTTGGACGGCCGATCCTCAACACCTTGCTTGGCGTCGCCCCTGAACTGGCCACGCTGCTTGAGCAATCCTCGCGCGATGGTGTGCGCACCACCCGTGCCGAGGGGGTGATCATGCGAGCGGATGAAGCGCTGGAAATCGGCGTGACCACCACGATTTCCAGCGGCACCCCTCAAGATGGCGGCGCCACCGCCACCGCCATCTTTCAGGATATTTCGGACAGCAAGCGTGTCCAGGCGCTGCACATTCGTGCCGAACGCTTGCAGGCGGTGGCCGAGCTCAGTGCGTCGCTGGCGCACGAGATTCGGAATCCATTGGCCTCGATTCGCAGCGCGACGGAACAGTTGTCGCGCCGCCGCGTTGCGACGATTGAGACCAGTGAGGACGATGCCGACAATGCCGTGCTCCATGATCTCGTGGTTCGCGAGGCCGATCGGCTGAGTCGATTACTGGCTGAGTTTCTGGACTTTGCCCGTGCCCGGGTTACACGCATCACCCGTCTCGATCTGGGAACGCTGGCTAACTCGGCCGCACGGCTTGCATCGGCACACCCCGACCGTGGGGATGGCGTGCGGGTGCAGGTGACGGTCACCCCTGGGCTGCCACCGGTAGAAGGCGACGAAGATCTGCTGCATCGCGCGGTGTTCAATCTGGTGTTGAATGCGGTGCAGGCGGTGGGGGCGAGTGGAGAGGTGCTCGTGAGCGTTGATCGCTTCCGCCCGGCGGGGGAGCACGGCTTGGCCTCCACGCTGCTTACGGGCGAACTCCTGGCCGTCACGGTGTCGGATGACGGGCCCGGCGTGCCCCCTGAGCTGAAAGACCGGCTCTTCGAGCCGTTCGTCACCGGGAAGGTTGGCGGCACCGGGCTCGGTCTCCCCGTAGTACATCGTGCGGTGGAAGCGCATCGCGGGGTGGTGTTGGTGGACACGCCTCCTCGCGGGACCCGCTTCACGATGCTGTTACCCACGGCTGCTTCCACCGGTGATGTGTACGGTGGAGACATGCCGGTGCTGAGTGCGTTGCCAATAGACCCGACTACCTACGATTGGGCGGATGCTGTGCTTCCCCGTCTCACTGGAGTTCCATCGTGACCCCTTCCGTTCTCGCAAGTGATGCCCCGCGCGTGTTAATCGTTGATGACGAAACCGGCATCCTTGATTCCTTACGCATCTTGCTGAAGAACGAAGGCTTCATTCCGTTTACCGCACAGGGCGGTCGGGCCGGTGTTGAGCGCATCGCAGAGCTTCGTCCCGATATCGTGTTAACGGACGTGCGGATGCCGGAGGTCAGCGGCGTCCAGGTGTTGAGCACGGCGCGGCAGGTTGATCCTGAGGTGCCGGTCATCCTGATGACGGCGCAGGCCACGCTGCAGTCGGCGATGCAGGCGGTGAACGAAGGGGCGTTTTACTACATCCAGAAGCCGTTCCGCAACGATGAGCTGGTCACGATTCTTCGCCGCGCCGCCGAACACCGGAAGCTGCGCGCCGAGAACACCACGCTCAAGCAGGATCTCAAGCGGCGGGAGCGGAACACCACCGGACGCCCGATCGGCCAGAGTAAGCCGTGGCTCGACGTGTTGCATCTGGCGGAGACCGTCGCGCCTACGGATTCCACCGTGCTGATCACGGGAGAGTCGGGAACGGGTAAGGAAGTGATTGCGCGTTACATCCACGATTTGAGTACGCGGTCGGAGCATACGTTTCGCTCAATCAACTGTGGAGCCCTTCCCGAATCCTTGCTGGAAAGTGAGCTGTTCGGTCATGTGAAGGGGTCCTTCACCGGCGCCGTGAAAGACAAGACGGGTTTGTTTACGGCGGCGAATCAGGGCACGTTTTTCCTTGACGAAATCGGCGAAACCACGGCGTCCATTCAGGTGAAGTTGCTGCGCGTGTTGCAGCAGCGCGAAGTGATCCCGGTGGGTGCCATTGAAGCGGTCCCGGTGGATACGCGCGTGCTGGCGGCGACGAATCGGGATTTGGAGGAGGAGATCAAGCGGGGCAGCTTCCGCGCCGATCTGTTTTATCGTCTCAACGTGATCGCGCTGCATTTGCCGCCGCTGCGTCAGCGTCAGGGGGATATCCCGCTCCTTGCCGAGTCATTTCTTGCCCGCAGCGCAACGCTGCGCAGCGAAGGGGTGAAGATGCTCCGCGACGACACGCTGGACGCGCTCATCGCGTATCCGTGGCCGGGAAACGTCCGTGAGCTTGAGAACGCCTTGGAGCGGGCTGTGATTCTGTCAACGGGATCGGTGATTGAGCCGGAGGCGCTCCCGGAACGCGTCACCGCCCGTCGCGCCGAGCCCCTTGTGACCGAGCGCGCCCCCGTGTCACCCACGCTGGAGGCGATCGAGCGGGCCTACATCCAGTGGACGCTGCAAAACGAAGGGGGCAATAAGAGCCGGGCGGCCGACATGCTGGGGATTGATCCGTCCACGCTCTATCGCAAGCTCGCTCGCTACGGCGTGGCCTGAACCGACGGGCGAGGCTGGGCAAGGCGGAGCGCCGAGTAGAGGTGCAAGGGAATGGTACAGGGCGTGGTCGTGTCGAGGGTTAGCGTGCGGGCAACGCCGCGGTATAGCGCGGCGCCTTTCCCCCAATCGCCTACCTTACTGGAGCACATACCATGCAGCGCACCCGCCAGGGCTTCTCCCTGATTGAACTCCTTATTGTTGTGGTGATCATCGGCATCCTTGCCGCGATCGCCATCCCGAAGTTTGCCGACACGAAGCGCAAGGCCTACGTCGCGGCCATGAAGTCCGACCTGAAGAACATGGTGTCAGCGGCGGAATCGTATTTTTCGGACAACAACAGTTACGTCGGTTTCGCGTCACCAACGGGTTCCCCCGGCGTCACGCTCACCTTTACGGGGGCGGCAACGGGATGGTCGGGAACCGCCACGCATGCGAATGTAGACGGCGCTACCTGTGTGATAGGCACTGGGACGAGTACCCCAGCCAACTTGACCGAAGGCCAGCCGGGCGGGCCAGCCTGCAAGTAGCCCCCGTGGGTTGGGCGGGCGTTGGCCTTGCACTCTGCAAGAAAATGGCGAAATGACAGGGCGGGCGCAGCGGCCGGTTTGGGCATGTCCTTCGTAACGTACGCATTGACAACGTGTTACGTAACTCGGCCCGAGTGGTACGCGCGTTGCCATACGTCATGGCATCGAAACGGGCACTGAGGCCCGGTCGCCCCCCCAATTGGAGATTTACTATGCAGCGCACGCGCAAGGGCTTTACGCTCATCGAACTGCTGATCGTCGTGGTGATCATCGGCATTCTCGCCTCCATCGCGATCCCGAAGTTTGCCGACACGAAGCGCAAGGCCTATGTGGCGGCCATGAAGTCCGACCTCAAGAACATGGTGTCCACCGCGGAAGGCTTTTTCGCCGACAACAATACCTACGCCGGCATGACCGCGCCGACCGGTTCGTCGGGTGTGGCGCTGACGTTCACCGGTACGGCCACCGGATGGACCGGCACCGCCACGCACGCGCAGGCCGCGAGCGCCAGCTGCACGATCGGCGCCGGCACGTCGACGCCGACGGGCTTGGCCGAAGGCCAGCCGGGCGGCGCGAACTGTAAGTAAGCGTCACCGCGGCCATTCACGCCGCGGCGGTGAACGGGGTCGGGCTTCTGCCCGACCCCGTTCGCGTCTGCGGGTACTGGGTG
>CANHTA010000010.1 GCA_947463135.1 Gemmatimonadota bacterium | reverse complement strand
TAGGCGTTGAAGGGGCGGGGTATGCGACGGCGATTGCCACGTGGGTGATGGCCCTTGTGTTACTTGGGCAGGCGTGGCCGCTACTCCGGGCGGCCTTGGTGCCGTGGCGCCGTGACGCATTTTCGTGGGCCCCCTTTTCGCGCATGCTGCACATTGGGGTACCGATCGGTATTCAGTGGTTCTTCGAGACGTTCGCGTTTGGTGTGACCGCGCTTTTCATGGGATGGATGGGCACGGCATCGCTTGCTGGCCATGAGATCGCGTTGAACATGGCGGCCATGACCTTTATGGTGCCGCTTGGCATTTCAGGGGCGGCGGCGGCGGTCGTCGGGCGGGCGATCGGGCGCGGCGACATGCCATCGGCTCGGCGTGATGCGATCGCAGCCATTGCCTGCGGTGTTGGCGTGATGTGCATCAGCGCGATCGTCTTTTTGGCCGCCCCTCACTGGCTCGCAACCCGATACACAACCGAGGCCGCAACGGTCGCCGTCGCGGTGTCACTCATCCCGCTGGCCGGACTCTTTCAAGTGTTTGACGGCCTGCAGGCGGTTACGACGGGCGTTCTCCGGGGAACGGGAGACACACGTATCCCCGCGATTCTTCACTTCGTCGCCTTTTGGGGTGTGGGCATCCCGCTGGGAATGTATCTCGGATTCCAGACAAGCTTGCGCGAACGCGGACTGTGGATCGGATTGGTGGCCGGTTTAGCGGTGGCGGCACTGCTCCAGAGCCTGCGCGTGATCAATCGGCTGAAACTGGAGATTACCCGGGTAATGGTCGATCACTGACCGCGACCCGTCCCACCACCACCTCAGACCCGCTTTTCTTCCAGCAGCGCCATGAATTCGGCAGCCGAGCTGATCTCTAACAGTCGCGCCGGGACGTCGCTCTCCTTGCTGAACTGCGCGATCTTCCCAAGCACCGGCAGGTACTGATTGGAGACCTCGAGCGGCGGCGCCACAATGAGAAAAAAGAAGTGGACGGGCTTGTCGTCGATGGCCTTGAAGTCCACACCAGCTGCCTTGCGGCCAAAGGCCACGCGCAGACGGTTGACTACGAGGCTACGGCAATGGGGAATCGCGATGCCACGGCCGATACCGGTGGACCCGAGATTTTCACGCCGCTTGAGCATCTTAAACAGCATGCCCTCGGATTTCTCATCGAGCTTGAGCAGCCCAATGAGTTCTTTGAGAATTTCGTCCTTGCTCGTACCCTGAAGCTCGAGCTGGACAGCGTCTTCGGAGAAGAACTCGCGCAGTTCCATAGCCGTGTATCCTAACCATAGGAACGCCGCTGTCAAACCTCTGCGTTGCTCACCCGTGGCCGGCGTACTAGCTTCAAGTGTATGTCTCGCAAGACGTTTCCTTTTCGCGTGCCCCATGCGGTGCCCCTGTATCTCGCACCGATGGCCGGCGTCTCGGAATCGCCCTTCCGCCGCCTGTGTCACGCCCATGGCGCCGACGTCGTGGTCACCGAGTTTCTCTCCGCAGAGGGTATCCGTCGGGAGAATGTCGCCACGATCAGCAAGCTGCGATTTTCGCCTGATGAGCACCCGATTGGCGTGCAGATCTTCGGTGCCGATCCCGCGGCGATGGCTGATGCCGCCGCGCTCGTCACCGACCTCTTTCTGCCGGACTTCGTCGACATCAACTTCGGCTGTCCGGTCAAGAAGGTGGTGCGGCGCAATGGCGGCTCGGGATGTCTCCGCGACCTCGATCTCGTCGAACAGATCATCCGGGCCGTCGCCAAGGCCACTCCCCTTCCGGTTACGTGCAAGATCCGTAGCGGATGGAGCGAGGAGATGCGCGATCCCGTGGGGATCGCGCTCCGCTGCCAGGACGCTGGGGCGCGGGTCGTCGCGCTGCACGCGCGGACGCGAACCCAGATGTACACCGGGCTGGCGAATTGGGACGAGATTGCGCGGGTCGCAGAGGCGCTGGAGGTCCCTGTTCTCGGGAACGGCGACATTAAGACGGCGGCCGATGCCAAGCGTATGCTCGATCACACGGGCGCCGACGGCATCATGCTGGGCCGAGGGTCGTATGGTCAGCCTTGGGTCTTCAGGCAGGCCCGGGCGTTATTCGACGGGCAACCGATGCCGGAGACGCCCGGGGTGCGGGAGCGCTTTGCCATCGCGCTGGATCATGCTCGCCTGGTTCAGGCGTATGAGGCCGATGCCATTGGGGCAGCCATCGAGTTCCGCAAGCATCTCGGCTGGTACGTGAAGGGGCTACCGAATTCGGCGGATTTACGGAAGCTGCTGCATCAGGTGCACGACTTCAGTGAGGTTGAGGAGATCTTTTCGACGTATCTGCTCAATTATGAGGAGTATCGTGCACGCCAAGCCCCTATAAACGATCCCGATGTCTCCGATTTGACCTGTGAAGTGGCCTAAAGGCCCGCATGTGCCCGTTGCGGGAACTACCAGTACTCCGGTAGTGTACAGAGCAGTTGTAGGGATGGACCGCTGTTGCAGGACCGTCTGCCGGGGGTGACTGGCTTCGACGGGGTTGGTGAAGCTCTGGTTGCGTGCCCAGGTCCTCGAGCACCTGGTAAAACACTCGGGAAAATTCCAATCGCGAACAACAACCTCGCGCTCGCCGCCTAACCTTCGGGTTACCGGCAGTGCCTACACGGCAGCCCGCCCGGGGCGGCATGTAGGTATCGCAAATCTGGGCTAGTCCTATCGTCACGCCAGCGGGCGTAGGGCGAAAATCTAGCAGGCTTGTTCGGACGTGGGCTTTCTGTTGGCCAGCGGACGGAGACCTCAATCAACAGAATACGCACGTAGACGCTGGGGTCGATTCAGTCTCGGACAGGGGTTCGATTCCCCTCACCTCCACTTAGGCGCCTCACCGCAATCGCGGTGGGGCGCTTTTGTTGAGCGGACCAGTGAGCCCGCGTGATGGGGGACTGGCGTGGTAGACTGCCACCGGGCCGGAAGCTGCCGCAGGAGCCGGGCCTTGAACTTGTGGTAATCCACCGTAATGGTGTGACGGGGCGTATCCAGCTGCGGATAGTCGGGATGCGCCAATTCGGCCGCGATCGCGGCATCGAGCGGTTGTGGTGGGGTCCAGGCGCCGCTGAGGCGTCGGGCAAGCACCTTACTCTGCAACTCCGCCGCCGGCCAAATGCAGCCGAGGGGCTGAAACAGCCCGACGAACGCCAGCGTGGGAAAGCGCGAGGGGAACATGCGCAAATACAACGGCACGGCGCCAGTTGAAAAGTCGATGATCTCAGGGCGAAAGAATGGGTGCGCAATCCAGTATCCCGTGCATGCGATGACGGCGTCGTATTCCGCCTCTGATCCATCGACGAAGTGCACCGTGCGACCCGCAAAGCGCGCAATATCCGGTCGTGGTGCGATGTGTCCGTGCCGCAGCGCGTAGAACAGCTCCGGGTTCACGGTTGGATGCGTGGCGCCGAAACGATGATCCGGCTCAGGTAGCCCATACGACCGGTTGCGTCCTTGCAAGAGATGCAGCAGGAACTCATTGATCCGTGCCCGAATGGCACGCGGCATCCATTGCGTACGCTGACCGATGACATCGCTCGGGTGCCCGAAGAGAAACTTGGGGACAATCCAATAGCCCCGACGCCATGACAAGTCTGTCACGCTGGATACACGTGCCGTCTCCACCGCGACGTCACACGCCGAATTTCCACCCCCAATGACCAGCACCCGCTGATTCGTGAACGGGGCAGCGCGCTTGAAATCGTGTGAGTGGAGGAGGGTCCCCGTGAAGGTCCCAGGATACTGCGGCATGCGAGGACGCCAATGGTGACCGTTGGCCACTACCAGAGCGTCGTACTCCTCAAACACCTCACCCTGCGCTGTGCCAATCGTCAACGCCCAGCGGTCGTCCGCTATCGGTTCTGCCCGAAGGACCTCCGTGCCGAAGCGGATGAACGGCAACAGCCCGAAGTGCTCCGCGTACTGCTGAAAGTATGCCGCGAGCTGTTCGTGCGACGGATAATCCGGATACCACGACGGCATGGGAAAGTCGTGATACTCAGACAGCGAACGCGAGCTGATGATGTGCGTGGTCTCGAAGACGCTCGAGTGTGAGGACTCAGCCCGAAATAACCAGTTGCCGCCAACGGCATCATTCCGGTCGAAGCAGGTAATGTGCACAAACCCTGCATCACGCAGATTCTTGATGGCAGCGATCCCCGACGGACCCGCACCGATCACCGCGATCCGTGCCCGTGGCGATAACATGGCTACGCGAGTGCCGAGTGCGCGGCAGCCAAGCGCGCAATGGGAACCCGAAAGGGCGAGCAGGAGACGTAGTCCATACCAACGCCGTGACAAAACGCAACACTCTGGGGCTCACCCCCGTGCTCACCACAGATGCCTACCTTGAGATCGGCCCGCGTACTTCGTCCGTCTTGCACCGCCAGCGTGATGAGTTTGCCCACCCCACGACGGTCGAGGACCTGAAAGGGATCGTCGGTAAACAGTCCCTTTTCGATGTACTGCGGAAGGAAGCGGCCGGCATCGTCGCGACTTAAGCCAAAGGTGGTCTGCGTCAGGTCGTTGGTGCCGAACGAGAAGAAGTCGGCCTCCGTCGCAATCTGATCGGCCGTAAGCGCGGCGCGCGGCAGTTCGATCATCGTGCCAACGAGGTATGGCACCCGCTCACCCATCACGCCCATCACCTGATCTGCAGCCCGTTCGATGATCTCGCGCTGATGGCGGAGTTCCGAGACATCGGACACCAAGGGCACCATAATCTCCGGGCGGACATCGATTCCCCGGCGATGGGTGCGAACGGCGGCCTCAAAAATCGCACGCGCCTGCATCTCCGTAATCTCCGGATAAACGATTCCTAAGCGGCACCCACGGTGGCCAAGCATAGGATTGGTCTCATGGAGTGCAGCCACAATGCGGGCGAGTTCCGGGCGGGAGAGGCCAAGGGAGGTCGCCAACATGGTCGACTCTTCGCCGCCATGCGGCAAGAACTCGTGCAAGGGGGGATCAAGCAATCGAATGGTGACAGGATACCCATCCATGGCCTGAAAGATGCCCTCAAAGTCAGCCCGCTGCATGGGGAGCAGCTTATCGAGTGCGCGTCTGCGACCCGCGAGATCACGCGCCACGATCATCTCACGCATCGCCGTGATGCGCTCCCCCTCGAAGAACATGTGCTCCGTGCGACAGAGACCAATGCCTTCGGCGCCAAAGTTTCGCGCGACACGGGCATCGCGTGGCGTGTCCGCGTTCGCGCGAACCCGCAACCGACGATGTGTGTCAGACCAGCTCATCAACTGCGCAAAGCCACGATACGTCGGTGAATCCGCTGCCGCAAGCGCGCCATTTGTGACGCGCATGACTTCGCTGGGCTGCGTAGGGAGGTCGCCTGCGAACACCCGACCGGTGCCGCCGTCCAGGGTGATCCAGTCTCCCTCCTCAAGCACCTGACCGCCAATCGTCATATGACGCTGATCGTGCGCAATCTCGAGTGCCGTGCATCCCACGATTGCGCATTTTCCCATACCGCGGGCCACCACGGCCGCGTGACTGGTCATCCCCCCGCGCGCCGTGAGCACGGCACGCGCGGCGACGATCCCGTGGAAATCCTCTGGTGTGGTTTCCTCACGCACGAGAATCACCTGCTCGCCGGCTGCGTGGCGCCGTTCCGCTACGTCCGGGTCAAAGACGATCATACCGCTCGCGGCGCCCGGGCTGGCGGGGAGCCCAACCGCTAAAGGCGTGGCGCGCACATCTGCGCTGATCACGGGATGCAGCAGTTGATCCAGTTGATTCGGCTGCATCCGCAACACGGCGTCGCGCTGCGAAATCAATCCTTCGTCAACCATGTCAAGCGCAATACGCAGCGCCGCAGCCGTGGTCCGTTTCCCGGTGCGCGTTTGCAGCAAGTACAGCGTACCGCGTTCAACCGTGAACTCGATATCCTGCATGTCGCCAAAGTGCTGTTCAAGCCGGTCCTGCGTCTCCATCAGCGCCGTATAGGCAGCAGGCAATCGGGTCGCCATCTCATCGATGTGCAACGGCGTACGGATACCGGCCACAACATCTTCGCCCTGCGCATTCACTAAAAACTCGCCGTAGAACCGCCGCTCGCCGGTTGAGGGATCACGGGTGAAGGCCACGCCGGTTCCTGAGTCCTCGCCCATGTTGCCAAACACCATGGAGACGATGTTGACGCCCGTACCCAAGGTGTGCGAAATGCCGTTGACCCGCCGATAGTCGATGGCCTTCTTCAACGTCCACGACTTCCAGACCGCTTCGATCGCGCCCCACAGTTGAACCTGTGGGTCACTGGGAAAGGGCGCTCCCGTGGTGAACTTGATGAGCTGCTGATACTCGTGCACGAGGGAGCGAAGTGCCTCAGCGCTCAGCTCACTATCCGTTGTGACGCCGTTGGTCACACGCTTGAGTGCGAGCAATTGTTCAAATTGCCCAATCGGTACGCCGAGGACGACATCGGCATACATCTGCAGGAACCGGCGATAGGAGTCGTAGGCGAAGCGCGGATTGCCAGACGCGGCGGCCAGTCCTTCAACCGTCTCGTCATTGAGCCCAAGATTCAGGATCGTCTCCATCATCCCCGGCATCGAGACCGATGCCCCCGATCGCACCGACACGAGCAGGGGATTGACCGGATCGCCAAAGCGCTTGGCACTGACCTGCTCAAGCTGGACTAACGCACGGGAAACCTCATCGCGCAGGACCGGATCGACCTGCGCATCCGTCAGATACGCAACACACTGATGCGCCGCGATCGTAAACCCCGGCGGGACGGGAACCCCGAGATTGGTCATCTCGGCCAAGTTCGCGCCCTTTCCGCCAAGAATCACTTTCATGTCTCGCGTGCCGTCGGCACTTCCGTTTCCAAAGAAATAGACGGATCGCGTCATGAAAATCTCCTTATCCAGTAAGAGTTAGGACATTCCGGCAGTAGCCGGTGCAGCACCACCGGCGCGTAACAGCTCAGGCTCCGAGGGAATATCGGTAGGATAACGCCCCGAGAAGCAGGCATGGCAGTACCCGTCCGGTTCCTTCGGCATCGCCGATAACATCCCGTCGATGGATAAATACCCGAGCGAATCCACGCCGAGATGGCGGACGAGCTCCTCGTGTGTCATCTGTGCGGCGATTAGTTCCTCGCGCCGTGGCGTGTCTATCCCGTAATAGCAGGGACTGATGATGGGTGCACTGGATACCCGCATGTGCACCTCGCGCGCCCCTGCCGCCCGAACGAGTGAGACCAGGCCGCGTGTGGTGGTTCCGCGAACGATGGAGTCGTCCACCATGACGACGCGTTTTCCCTCTAACAGCTCGCGGACCGGATTGTACTTCACCTTTACCTTGGCGATACGGCCTGCCTGTGTGGGCTGGATGAACGTCCGGCCGATGTAGTGATTGCGGATGAGCGCCAGCTCATATGCAATCCCTGAGGCCTCCGCATAGCCAAGGGCGGCCGAATTCGAGGAGTCCGGCACGGCGAACACGATGTCCGCACCGTCCGCCGGGCACTCCTGTGCCAACTGTCGCCCCAACGCCCGACGTGAGCGGTCGACGGAGCCACCGAATACGGTACTGTCAGGGCGGGCAAAGTAGACGTGCTCAAACACGCACCGATTGATCGGAGCGGCCGGAAGGGCTTGCATCGATCGCATGCCGAGGGCGTCAACCGCCACAATCTCACCGGGTTGGACCTCACGATCGAGAGTCGCACCAACGATATCCAAGGCACAGCTCTCGGACGCAAACACCCATCCGTCTCCGAGTCGACCCATCACCAAGGGGCGCCATCCATGCGGATCTCGCGCCGCCAGCACGGTGCCGTCGAGCACGACCAACAGGCAGTAGGCGCCTTCCACGCCGCGTAACGCGTTTGCGACGCGCTCTTCGGGGGAACGTCCCTCGGCACGGGCGATCCGGTGCACGATGGCCTCGGAGTCCATGGTCGACGAGAAAATGGCACCTTGGTCCTCTAAATCGCGACGCAGTTCGACGGCATTCGTAAGATTGCCGTTGTGCGCCAACGCGATGTGGGTCCGACGGACACGGGCCAAGATCGGTTGCGCGTTCTCAATCGCTGACGCCCCCGCGGTGCTATAGCGCGTGTGACCGATGGCAATGGGACCCCGCAGGAGGGCCATCTCGTCATCGCCAAACCCTTCTGACACGAGGCCCATTGCGCGACTTGCCCGGGCCTGTCCCGTGTCGTCTACCGCAACGATCCCTGCCGACTCCTGCCCGCGATGCTGCAACGAATACAGGCCGAGTTGCGTCAACGCCGCTGCGTCCTGAACGCCGTAGACACCAAAAATGCCACACATGGGAAAACTCCCGATCAGTCGTTGGTAGGAGCGTGCGCGGAAGCGATCGCATGTTCAGCCGGAGTCTGGCCATCCATGATCGACGGAATCGCATCGTGAAACGCCTTGGCGAGCCAATGCACCGGCGCTGAAAACGTTTCGTCCGAAATGGTGAAGGTGGCACCGGCCGTTACCTCGGTGACGGTGCCGATGACACGCGCGGGTACCCCATGGCGCTGGGCGATCTGCACAACGGCGGCGCTGTCTCCGGTGGAGACCACGATGCGCGCCTGGGCTTCTCCGAACAGTACGGCGCGATGCGGCAACGAGGCCCACGCCGACAGATCCACGGTAAACCCAAACATCCGCGAGCGATCGGCCATCGCACACTCGGCCAGCGCAACCGCAAGCCCCCCGTCGCTGCAGTCGTGCGCCGAACACACGCTGCCGCTGCGAATCGCTTCGAGCACCGCCTCGATCAACGCCCGCTCGCGGACTGGATCGCACTGCGGAGGCTCGCCAATCGTGAGCCCATGAATCGCCTGAAGGTATTCACTGGCCCCCAGTTCGTCGGTGCATTCGCCCAGCAAGACGATGTCGTCGCCGACTGACTGAAATCCCGACGGCGTCACGTGTGACAGGCTCTCAATGAGACCGACCATGCCGATCGTTGGCGTGGGATGAATCGCACCTTGCGGATTCTCATTGTAGAGCGACACGTTGCCGCCCGTCACCGGCGTTTCCAGCGTCGTGCATGCGTCGCCCATTCCGGCGATTGCCTCACACAACTGGAAATAGACATCCGGCTTTTTGGGGTTACCGAAATTGAGATTGTTGGTGATCGCCATCGGCCGCGCACCAGTGCACGCGACATTGCGTGCTGCTTCCGATACCGCCGCACGACCACCGTTCCGGGGCGACAGCGCCACGTAGCGTCCGTTGCCGTCGATACAGAGCGCGATGGCTTTGTTGGTTCCGCGGAGCGTGACGACGGCGGCGTCACTTCCTGGTCCGCGCATGGTGCTGGTGCGCACCGTGGAGTCGTACTGTTGCCAAACCCACTGCTTACTGGCAATGGTCGGCGATGAGAGGAGACGCTCCAGCGTCCAGGCGTGGTCGCGTTCCTCCTCAATGGGCATGACCGCGTACGGATCGCGCCCCCGTGCGGCCCGGAGTGTTTCGCTCTCGCGTGGTTCCAGGACGTACTGCGGGCACTCGGTGACCAAGCGCGAACCGGGAAACTCCGCCACAACACGTTCCCCTTCGGTCACGCGATACACCGGCTCGGCGATCACCTCGCCGATCACCGCCGCCTCCAGATCCCACTTGGCGAGGATCGCGCGCACATCATCCTCGTGGCCGAGCTTTGCGACCACGAGCATACGCTCTTGAGACTCTGAGAGCAAAATCTCATAGGGGGTCATGCCTTCCTCGCGAACCGGCACCTTGGTGACGTCAATCGTCACCCCGACGTCGCCACGCTCCGCCATTTCCGCCGACGACGAGGTGAGACCTGCTGCCCCCATATCCTGAATGGCAACAATGTGTCCGCTGCGAATGAGTTCGAGCGATGCCTCGAGCAGCAACTTTTCGGTGAAGGGATCTCCGACCTGGACCATTGGGCGCTTGGCTTCGCTGGAGGCCGAGAGATCTTCCGAGGCGAAGGACGCGCCATGAATCCCATCGCGCCCGGTGCGAGCACCAACCGCCATGATCGGATTGCCGACTCCGGACGCCACAGCGGTGATCAGCTCATCTTCACGCATGAGGCCAACACACATCGCATTCACCAGCGGGTTGCCTTCATACGAGGGGTCAAAGACCACCTCACCGCCAACCGTCGGCACGCCGACGCAGTTTCCATAGTCGCCGATGCCTTTGACGACGCCGGCAAACAGCCAACGCACGCGGCTTGACGTCAGTGGGCCAAAGCGCAGAGAGTTGAGCAGGGCAATCGGTCGTGCGCCCATCGTAAAGACGTCGCGTAAAATGCCGCCTACGCCTGTGGCGGCGCCTTGGTATGGCTCAACCGCCGACGGGTGATTGTGCGACTCAATCTTGAAGGCCACGGCCCAGCCGTCTCCTACCGAGATGACACCGGCATTTTCACCGGGTCCTTGAAGCACCCAGGGGGCCTTGGTCGGCAACGTTTTCAGCAGCGGGCGCGAGTGCTTGTAGGAGCAATGCTCGCTCCATAGCGCGCTCACCACCCCCAGTTCTGTAAATGTCGGCGTGCGACCGAGCATCGCGACGAGTCGTTCGTATTCGAACGTCGTAATGCCATGGTCGGCAACCATGGCAGGCGTGATGACGGGATCCCCGGGACGGGACTCTACCGGACGGGATGCGGAGGGCGTCATTATGCCTGCACCTCGGCCAGCATCGATTCGAGCAGTGAGGCAAACAGGGGGACACCGTCGGTGGAACCGAGTGTCTGAAGGAGTGCACGCTCGGGGTGGGGCATCATGCCAAGCACATTGCCTCCCGCGTTGATAATTCCGGCGATATTGCGTAACGACCCATTCGGGTTAGCCGACGCCGCGGCGTCTCCATCGGCCGTGACATAACGGAACACCACCTGACCTTCGCCCTCCAACCGGGCAAGCATGTCGGCGTCGGCCGTGTAGCGCCCGTCGCCGTGCGCGACGGGGATACTGATTACTTGCCCAATGTGATACTGCGAGGTGAACCGCGTGGCGATGGACTCAACGCGTAAGTGCACTGGCGCACTGACAAAACGGAGACTGGCGTTGCGGAGCAGGGCACCGGGGAGCAGTCCGGCTTCACAGGCGATCTGAAATCCATTGCAGATGCCGAGCACGGGTCCACCGCGTTTCGCGAACGCGACCACCTCTTGCATGATCGGACTGAACCGCGCGATGGCGCCGGCGCGTAGATAATCCCCGTAGCTGAAACCGCCCGGCAGAATCACGACATCAACGTCCTGCAGATCGTGATCCTTGTGCCAGAGGTACACCGCTTCCTGTCCCAAGTGGTCTGCGATGGCGTGAAACGCGTCCTCGTCGCAGTTTGAACCGGGGAAGCGAACGATGCCGGCCTTCACGCGTGCTCCACCGAAGCAATCTCGAAATCTTCAGTGACGGGATTGGCCAGCAACTTCTCGCACATCGCCGTGATGGATGCACGAGCCGCATCGGCGCTCGGTGCTTGCGTTTCCACAATGACATGACGGCCGACGCGAACGTTACTGACGTCGGTGAACCCCAGCGAATGCAGCGCATCCGCAACCGCTTTCCCCTGCGGATCGAGGATCCCACGGCGGGGAACGATATGGATGGCGCAGCGAAAATGGGTCATGCCAGGGGCTCCTCGCGTCCGGCGTCCGGCGCGATGTTCGGTCGTGATGGACGACGGCGCCGGCGGCGACGTCGGGGATCGATGGGCGGCTCGTCTTCTGCTACCGGCTCGTTCTCACGAGCGCCGGGCATCCGATCGAGTAACCCGAGAAAGACGGTGCGGCCAATGCCAAAGAGCACATAGGCCATGAGCGCGGGAAAAAAGAACTTCTTCGGCAAAAAGATGACGCCCACAAAGGTGCCGACGACCAGCAGAAATCCAAGAATGCCATGCAGCGTACGGAAGTTGACTGTTGGCACTTTCGCGTACTGCACGTTGCTGATCATGAGCATGCCGAGGCCGAGCATGACCCACCGCAGCATTTGATGCCACGGGAGGTCCCCGATCATGGTTTCCGTGTAGAGCGGTGTTTGACTGAACCAGTAGTAGGTCGCCAGCGTCATGCCGGCCGCGGGACTGGGGAGGCCTGTGAAATGCGTGTTTTTCGTGCCGGCCTGCTCCACGTTAAAGCGCGCCAGCCGCATTACAGCACAGGCGGTGAAGAAGAAGCAGAAAATCCACTCCCACCGCGAGCTTTGGAATACGGCGAAATACATGATGAGCGCGGGCGCCGTGCCGAACGAAATGGCGTCAACCAGAGAATCGAGCTCCTCCCCGAATCGCGTTCCCGACTTGGTGGCACGTGCAATGCGCCCGTCCAGGGTGTCGGCAATCGCCCCGAACACGATGAAGCGCGCCGCCGCGTCAAAGTCGCCCCGCGACGCGGCGACGATGGCAAAGATCCCGAAAAACAGGTTGGCCAGCGTGAAGCCGTTCGGTAGGGCCACCGCCACACTTTGGCGTCGCGGTCGGTGGTCATGGCCATCACTTTGGCCGCGCGCGTCAGGACGGTTCACGCGATGCCTCCACCGAGGGTGCGGTTTCCCCAGGCCACGCCAAGCGCGACAAGCGTCAGGAGGTATCCCGTAAGCCATAACGGCCACGAGCGCATGCGCAGCGCTGCGGCGAACGTCAACACGGCCAGTCCCGTTACGCTCAGGAGCAGCGGATAGCCGTCAGGTGCGCTCATCAACCCGCATCCTCATTGAGTTCCAAACGCGTCAGGTCCAATGGTGCGCCTGTGAGGCGGGTGAAGGCATCACGGTACCGGAGACTGGTCGCCATAATGACGTCTTCCGGAAGCCGGGGGGCAGGGGCGTCACCGTTCCATCGACCGGCGCGCCGCTCGCCCTCAAGCCAGTCGCGTAACGGTTGCTTATCGAAGCTCGGCTGGCCGCGACCGGGGGCATATTGGTCGGCTGGCCAGAAGCGCGAACTGTCCGGTGTGAGGACTTCATCAATGAGCAGGAGCCGTCCGTCCCGCCAGCCGAATTCGAACTTGGTGTCAGCCACAATAATCCCACGCGGTTCGGCGATGGCGCGTCCGAATTCGTACACCTGGCGAGCCATTGCTTCGAGGGACGCGGCCGTCTGCGCACCAACCGCCGCAATCACACTGGTGACGGTGATATTCTCGTCATGTCCAGTGTCGGCTTTGGTTGCTGGGCTGAACATCGGGGGGATTAATCGGTCACTTTCGCGGAGGCCCACGGCGAGCGCCTCGCCCGCCAAGGTGCCATGCGCCTGATACTCCTTCCACGCTGAGCCGGTGATATAGCCACGAATCACGCACTCAATCGGGACGACGTCGGCACGTACGCACAGCATGCTCCGGCCGGCGAGCACGTGGCGAAATGGGGCAAGACCCGGGACATCACGCACAATCTCATCGGTGTCCGCCGTGAGCAGGTGATGTGGCACCACGTCAGCCAGCTGCGACAGCCACCATGCCGTCAGTTGCGTGAGTACCGCACCCTTATACGGGATTGCCTCGTGCATCACGACGTCAAACGCGCTGATCCGATCCGTCGTGACCAACAGCAGGCGGTCGTCATCAACCGCATACACATCGCGGACCTTCCCGCGCCGGATGAGCGGCAGTGGTAGCGCCGTGGCATGCACGGCCGCCGGACGGACGGTGCTCATACGCGGACCTCCTCGACAGCAACACCCGCACGCTCCCGGGCCAGCCACGGCGCCACATGCTCATCGAGAAACTCAATCACCTGTTGCGATGATCGGCCGATAAAGCGGCCTGGTTCGGTGACGGCGCGTAAGTCCTCTAACGGAAGGCCAAAAGCAGGGTCGGCCGCGAGCCGCTCCAGCATATCGTTACGGGGGGCCCCATCCTTGACCGCGCGCGCGGCATCAATGCTGTGCCCGCGAATCAGTTCGTGGGCTTCCTGGCGGTCACCGCCAGCGCGGACCAAACGTACGATGATCTCTTCGGTGGCCATAAACGGCAATTCGTCGTCAACACGACGCCGGATACGTGCCGGATGCACCTCAAGTCCACGTACGATGTTCTGCATCAACACCAAGATGGCATCGGTCGCCAGAAACGATTCCGGAATAACCAGACGACGATTCGCAGAGTCGTCGAGTGTCCGCTCGAAGTACTGCACCGCATGGGTTTGATTCGCGTTGGGTTCCAATGACAACACAAAGCGCGCGAGCGACGCGATGCGCTCCGATCGCATCGGATTCCGCTTGTACGCCATAGCGGATGAGCCGATCTGATGCTTCTCAAACGGCTCTTCGATCTCGCCGAAGGCCTGCAGCATGCGGATGTCACCGGAGAACTTGGACGCGGTGGCTGCGATGCCGGCAACGACACTGAGCACTTGAGCGTCCACTTTCCGTGAATACGTCTGTCCACTGACTGGAATGGACGCCGTAAAGCCCATGCGGGAGGTGACCAGGCGATCAAGCTCGCGGACTTTGTCATGATCGCCGTCGAAGAGGGACAGGAAGCTGGCCTGCGTACCCGTGGTCCCTTTCACCCCACGAAACGGTAGCTGCGCGATGCGATGCTCGAGGTCGCTGAGATCGAGCAGGATATCCTGCATCCACAACGTGGCACGCTTACCCACGGTGGTGAGCTGCGCCGGCTGCAGGTGCGTATACCCGAGCGCTGGTTCGTCCTTCCATTCGCGGGCAAACAGGCTGAGGGCCTCAAGGGAGTCCAGCAGCTTCTCCCGCAGCAGGTGCAGCCCGCGTCGCATCAGAATGAGCTCGGCGTTGTCGGTCACAAAGCAGCTGGTGGCACCGAGATGAATGAACTTCCGCGCTGCCGGAGCGACGTCACCGAATGCGTGAACGTGCGCCATCACATCATGGCGGAATTTCTTCTCGTACACCGCGACCGCGTCAAAGTCGATATCGTCGAGGTGTGCGCGCATCTCGTCCAGCGCGCTATCGGGAATCGCGAGACCGAGTTGCTGCTGCGTTTCCGCGAGCGCCAGCCAGAGGCGGCGCCAGAGGCCATAGCGGGTTTGCGGTCCCCAGAGGGTGAGCATCGCGCGCGACGCATAGCGATCGGCGAGCGGGGAGGCATATGCGGTGCGGTCAGATGCAGTCACGGATTCAACGGAGAGAGAACGACGTTTGGAGATACTGTCGATTGCGCTCGAAGACCACGTACACGGGGCCCCGGGCGCCATACCGGTCAATGGCGGCGGACGCCGCCTCCGCCGTGTTCACGCGAGACTGGCCCACTTGGACGATCACGTCGCCCTCCTGCAGTCCGATCTCGTCGCGAATCCGATCGGATACGCGATAGACCAAGGCGCCGGTATTTGAGGCGACCCCCCGTTCCTGCCGGATCACGTCGGTGAGCGACACTAATTGCAGCTCGCGCAAGACCGTCACCTTGGGGGCGCTCACTTCCGGCGCGTCGGCAACCTGGAGGACGAAGCGAAGGGGCGTCCCCCCGCGGCGAACGGTCACGGTGAGTTGCTCGCCAACCCGGAGGTCGAGCAGGCGGGCTTCCCAGTCAAATGGGTTTCGCACCGGGCGTGCACCGGCGGCGATAACCTGATCGCCAGCGCGCACGCCGGCCCGATCCGCCGGAGAGCCCGGGACGATCCGGGCCACAATGGCACCCACGGCGGCGGCCTCCCGCGCACTGGCGACGTCAGGGGTCTGCAAACGAATGCCAACCCACGGTTGACGCACGGCACCATGTTCGAGGAGATCTTCCACGATACGCTTGGTGCGATCAATGGGAATCGCAAACCCGAGGCCGACGGAGCCTCCGCTTGGCGAATAGATCGAACTGTTCACACCCACAACGTCGCCCGCCGCATTCACCAGCGGACCGCCGGAGTTCCCCGGATTGATGGCCGCATCGGTTTGGATCATGTCCACGTAGACCCCGCCTCCATCCCCGCGCCCGGCAAGGTTCCGTCCTACGGCACTGATCACGCCAACGGACACACTGGGTTCACTGTTGCCAAGCACGAAGCCAAAGGGATTCCCAATAGCGATCGACCATTCGCCCACGATCAACGTGGAGGAACTCCCTAACGGGGCCACGGGAAGGTCGGTGGCCTTGATGCGGACCACCGCAAGGTCGTTCGTTTCATCGATGCCCACGACGGTGGCATCGTACGACGTACCGTCCCGCATACCAATGGACACCTTTGTGGCGCCCGCGATGACATGTGCATTCGTGACAATGATCCCATCGCGACGCACCACGAACCCCGATCCAATACCGGCGTTCCGGCGTTCCCCGGTGCGTCCACCCATAAAGTACTCGAAGAAGTCAACCGGGACCTTCTGCACCGTTTCCGTTTGCACGGTGACCACCGCGGGCGCGACGCGCTCTACGGCGGTGGTGATGGCCGTCCGACGCGAGCTGTCGATGGACTGCGCGGGGAGTGATCCAACCGGCTTGGAGGGGGCGGTTGGTGCAATACGGGGCTGCGCATTGGACGTGCTTGGATTGGCCCCCTCACAACCGATCAGCGCCACCGAGACGAGGAGCATTACCGTTGAACGCTGCACCACTAGGGCGATCCCGCGGTCACGAGGCATCGATGCACAACTCGGCGGGATACGACACCCTACGCAGCGAAAGGCCATGCGCGGGCGCTGGCGCGGACGTGCCGGTATTGTCCGCCGCGTGCAGCAATTGGGCAAGCGTGCCGCGTGGACGACGGCCTTGCGCCACCTGAATCATCGTGCCGACGAGAAAACGCACCATGTGATGGAGGAATCGGTTTGCCGCAACGTCGAACAGCCAGCCGCCGTCGCGCGGTATCCATCTGGCGTGATGGATGGTGCAGCGGTGGTGGTCATCGGCCGGTGCGGTATGTGCGACGGCAAATGCCCTGAACGTGTGATCACCCACGATACTATCGGCTTCGCCCTGAAGGGCCGCCGGATCGAGGGGCTGGCTCACGGCCCACTCGTACCGCCGACGAAACGGGGAGCGTGCCCCCTCGTCTGTGCCGATAAGATAATGGTATTGCCGCGTGATCGCGCTCCGCCGTGGGTGGAAATCCGACGCCATCCGGTGGGCCGATGCCACCCAGATGTCGTCCGGCAGGATGGCGTTCATCGCACGGCGAAGCGAGGACGGAGTCCAGCGAGCCGGTACCCAGACGCCGACGCCCTGCCCATGGGCGTGCACCCCCGCATCGGTTCGGCCGGCGCCGATGGCGGGCACGGCGGTCGCACACAAGCGCGCGAGCGCGGCTTCCATGTCGCCTTGTACGGTACGGACCACGGGTTGGCGCTGCCAGCCGGCGAAGCGCCCCCCGTCATACTGCGTTACCAGGAGGATCGGTCGCGGGTCCATGACCCGGGGAAAGCTAGGCACTTCCGGCGTTTGCTTCAACTGACCGGCGTTCCGGCTCGCTCGGCTATTGCGTTGTTACGTCCGCTGACGTTTTCTCCACAGGTCATGCCTCCACGCTCACTTGCCTCGCTGGCTTATGCGCTCGCCGCCACCTCGGATCTCGACGGTGCTCTCATCGCATTAGGTGAGTGCCTTGCCGAGTTGGACCGTGGCGCGGCGGTGGCGCTGCTGCTGTACGACGCCCGTCGTGACATGCTTCGGGACCGCCTCGCCCCCGGCGGCGCTCGGGTGGTCCGCACCGCGATGGAGACCACATTTGATCACCTCCCCGACGCGGTTCGCGCCGCCATTGTCACGGGTGGGCCATTTTTCGATGTGAATGACCGATCGGCTGACTATGCGCGGCTGTGCGGGTTTACCTCGGCGTTGGACGGCGGGATGTTGGCGGTGCGTGGCATAAGGGTGGAAGGGCTGCTCAGCGCGGTCCTTGCGCTCTATGAGCCCCGTAAAATCTTTGGCACCCGCACCACTGAGCGTCTCGCACCAGCCGTGGCGCTGTTCGATTTGGCGTATGTACGCCTCGCTGAGCGCGATGCGCGTGAAGAGGCCGTTCGAACGCTCGAGGACGTAACGCAGCGTGTGCACGGCGAATACGTTCGCAAGCTGACGGCATTGGAAGCCGAGCTTCGCGAGGTGCGCGATACCCCACGGCATAGCACCGCGCTTCAACCAGCGGAGGCGGTGGCGCTCCAGGCCGAGACAGCGCGGGCCAACGAGGATGCCCGTCGAGCGCTGCGCCAAGCTGAACTTGCCGACCAGCAACTGACCGCTGTGACAGGGCAGCTTGAGCAGGCGCATGTGGAGCTCCACCGCAGAGGCGAGGCGCTCCGGCAACGGTCGCGGACGTTATACCTGCTGGACCGTGCGATCTCGCTGGATGCGGAGATTACCGACGCCCGCACGCTCGTTGATGGCCTCCTCGCGCTGGTTGGGGACGATATGAAGGCCCAGCGATGCTCGCTCATGCTGCAGGCACCCGAGCCCGACCACCTCTATCTGGCGTCAGCCCGTGGGATCGCGCCGAACATTGTCGAAGGTATGCGCATTCGTATCGGGGAGGGGGTGGCGGGGCGTGTGGCGGCATCGCGTGAGCCGCTCTTGGTCCAAGACGTTCGCGAAGCGTCGCAGCACCCGCTCCTTCGTGACCAGTACTTCACGACGGGCAGCTTCATCAGCTTCCCCCTTGTCTACCACGGTGAACTGGTCGGTGTGCTCAATCTGACCAATCGGGCGGAGCGCGGCGTGTATACCGACGAAGATGTCGAGCGTGTCCGGCTCCTCGGCCTCGCGATGTCCCTCATCATGACGCGGAACGGGCTTGCCACCCGCTTGCTTGAGGCGATCAATGCCCGTTGAAGCGCTGGGTCAGGCAATCCGGCGCTTGGCCGCCCATGAATCGCTTGACGCGGAGCTCGTGCGTCTGGCGTTCGGTGTCATCATGCGTGGCGAAGGGACGGCGGTGCAGGTGGCCGCGCTCTTGATGGCGCTTCGCGTGAAGGGTGAGACGTCCACTGAGGTGGCTGGCGTGGTTGAGGCGCTGCGCGAATCGATGGTCGTTGTGGCGGCGGATGATCCGAGTGCGTTAGTGGATACCTGCGGAACGGGAGGTGGTGCGTTTACCACCTTCAACATCTCAACCGCTGCCGCCTTGGTAGCGGCCGGTATGGGCGTGCGTATCGCGAAACATGGTAATCGGTCGTTTACGTCACGGTCGGGGAGTGCCGATGTGCTTGAGGCGCTCGGGGTGGTGATTGATCTGTCACCGTCGGCGATGGCTGCCACGCTGGCCGAGGCCGGCATCGTGTTTATGTTCGCACCGCTGATGCACCCGGCGCTGCGCCATGTCGGGCCCGTCCGTCGGGAGCTGGCGGTACCAACTGTGATGAACGTGGTGGGGCCCCTCGCCAACCCGGCGAGAGCCGGCCGTCAGGTGGTTGGGGTTGCCGAACCGGTGCGGGTGACCCTCCTTGCGGAATCCCTGTTAAAGCTGGGGTCCCGACGCGCCATGGTGGTGCATGGGGAGCCCGGGCTCGATGAGATCTCACCGGTGGGAGTGACGCACGTCGTAGAGGTGCGCGATGGCCGCACCGAGTCGTGGACGATTGATCCGGCCGAACACGGCATCGAGGGTGTGTCTATTGATGAGCTCCGTGGCGGCGACCCCACGCAGAACGCCACGATTATTGAAGACGTGCTGCGTGGTACTGGATCAGTGGGAGCACAGTCGGCTGTTCTCCTGAACGCCGCCGCGGCGCTGTATGTCAGCCAAGACGACGGAACCTTTGGCGACGCCGTACGGCGTACCCGACGGGCGATGGCCGAGGGCGTTGGTCTGACCGCGCTCCATCGACTGCGCGAGGCGTCGAACGCGCTTCAGGCTCCCTCGGGCCGACGGACTCAGTAGCGACGCAACACCCCAACGACGATGCCCTGGATGCGCACATCGTCCTCGTTCACCAACAGGGGCGACATCGTTTCGTTGGCGGGCTGCAGCCGGATTCGTCCATCGCGCTCGCGATAGTACCGCTTGACGGTGGCCCCGGACCCGTCGAGCAGCGCAATGACCATCTCGCCGTTATCGGCCGCGTGGCGATCATTGATGACGACATAATCGCCATCCTTGATCTGCTCCTCGATCATGGAATCGCCGCGAACCTTCAACACATAATGGTTGCCCCCGCGCCGCAGGAACCCATCGGGGACCGACATGGTCTCGCCCGTATGGATCGCCTCCAGGGGAGCGCCGGCCGCCACGGTGCCGAGTAACGGCAGCTCGACGGCTCGCTGATACAGCTCGGTGGGCAGAATCTCGATGGCGCGGCTCTCATTGTACGACCGCTTGATGTAGCCCTTCCGCTCGAGATTGGTCAGATGCTCATGAACGGTGGCCAACGAGTTATAGTTGAAGCGCGCCGCGATCTCTTCGAAGCTTGGGGCATATCCATTCTCCTCATTGTAGTCCGAGAGAAAGGACAGGATTTCCCGCTGTCGCTTGGTGAGCGCCATGTTTGCTCCACGTATGAGGACGTCTCGAGGCTGACCCCGAAGGTAGGCCGAATCAACCATCTCCACGCTAACCGAACACAGGCCGAAGTGCAAGCATTATCTTCGCGGCATTCGTGGACGTTCCCAACCGGGACGCTGGGCGAACTCACCCGTGCCGCTCATGACCGGGCGGAGCGGGTGCGGCATACGCTCCCGGACCTCCGGCGGGCTTGTCAGGATCTGCCCTCGGGTCCCTCGTCGGTCGAGGCCTTCACCGCGGCACTTCGTGGGCCGTTCCTTCGTGTCATCGCGGAAGTCAAGCGTGCCTCGCCTTCCAAGGGGACCATCAACGCCCACCTCGATGCGGCGCAGCAGGCCGTTCGGTACGTAGCGGGTGGCGCAGCGGCCATCTCTGTGCTCACGGAACCCACACGTTTCGGCGGCTCCCTCGATGACCTCGCCGCCGTCGCCGCGCGGGTGCACGTACCGGTGATTCGGAAGGACTTTCTGGTGCACCCCGTGCAACTCTGGGAGGCACGGGTTTGTGGGGCCTCCGCCGCGTTGCTGATCGTGCGGGCCCTTTCACCAGACGAGCTGGTCCGACTCATCGAGGCCGCGCACGAATGCGGTCTGGCCACCCTCGTGGAAGTTCGCGACGAGGAGGAGCTCGCCCGGGCCTTGGCGGTCGGTGCCCCCGTGATCGGGGTGAATAATCGCAATCTTGAAACCCTCACCATCGACCCAGCGACAGCCCCTGCGGTCATTCCACACATTCCCGCGTGCTGCATCGCGGTGGCCGAGAGCGGCATGCGGATTGCCCACGATGTGATGGCCTCCGCTCACGCGGGCGCTGATGCGATTCTGGTCGGATCCGCCGTCTCGGCCGCGAGCGACCCGGTCGCGGCGGTTGCCGACCTGTCCGGGATCCCCCGCTCAACCACCGCGCGCCGGTGAGCTCGACCGGCGCGTCTGACACCACCCGCTCCGGTTCGGTTGCGGTCAAAATTTGCGGTCTGACCCGGGCCTCAGACGCGGAGGGGGCGGAGCGCAGCGGGACGGCGTACGTTGGGGCGATTATGGCCGGGGGCGCACGGCAGCTCTCGGTTGATGGCGCTCGTCGGGTGCTGGGACCGCGCCGCGCCACGGTGCAGCGCGTGGTGGTGTTCGGCGATCAGGGTGCCGAGGAGGTCATTCGGACGGTACAGGCGCTCGATCTCGAGGTTGCGCAACTCCACGGGCATGCGACGCCCGATGGCATTCGCACCATACGACGCGAAACCGGGCGGACCGTCTGGCCAGTGCTCCGCGTGGTCGGTACCGCCCTCCCCGAGGGCGCCACGGGCCTCGCTGAAGCGGCGGGGGTGGTGGTGCTTGATGCCCACGTGGTGGGACAGCTCGGGGGAACGGGGGTCGCACTGGACTGGGGTGGACTCCAGCATGACGTTTGGGCCCTTCGGGAGTCTATCCCTGGGGTACAAATCGTCCTCGCCGGTGGGTTACGCCCCCATAATGTGGAAGAAGCTATCCGATTGCTTGCGCCTGACGTTGTCGACGTATCTTCCGGAGTAGAGACCTCGACGGGTGTCAAAGATCCCGTTTTGGTCGAACAGTTCATCGCGGCCGTTCGCTCGGCCGCAGGGATGCAGCGATGACGGTGGCGGAGACGGCGATCAACGAGATCGCGTCGAATGATCGATTCGGACCATTTGGTGGTCGGTATGTGCCGGAAACACTCATTCCGGCGCTGGATGCGCTCGAGGCGGCATTCGCGGAGTCGTGTCACGATGCGGCGTTTCAGTCGGAGCTGGATGCCTTGCTCCGTGAATATGTCGGACGCCCCACCGCGCTGTCGTTTGCGCCGCGGCTCAGTGCCCGCATCGGCGCACCGGTGTGGATGAAGCGTGAAGACCTCTGTCACACGGGCGCGCATAAGATCAACAACACCGTTGGACAGGCGCTGTTGGCGCGTCGCATGGGAAAGCGCCGCATCATCGCCGAAACGGGGGCGGGGCAGCATGGCGTCGCCACCGCCACGATCTGCGCGCGATTTGGTTTGGAGTGCGTGGTCTACATGGGCGAGGAGGACATGGAGCGGCAGGCACTGAACGTGTTCCGTATGGGCCTGCTCGGTGCGCGTGTCATCCCCGTGTTGTCTGGTACGCGAACGCTGAAGGACGCGACGACGGAAGCCATCCGTGATTGGGTCGGTTCGGTTACCGACAGTCACTACATCATCGGCTCGGTCGTTGGTCCGGCCCCCTACCCACGCATGGTTCGGGCCTTTCAGTCCGTGATCGGTGTTGAGGCACGCGCGCAGATGATGGCCAAGGCCGGTTCGCTCCCCAAGACGGTGGTGGCCTGTGTCGGGGGCGGATCGAATGCGATGGGCATTTTCGCCGGCTTTGTTGACGATGCCGGTGTAGAACTCGTGGGCGTTGAAGCGGCCGGCGAGGGGCTCCACACCGACCGGCACAGTGCGTCCATTACGCGAGGAACGCCCGGGGTCCTCCATGGATCGCTGAGCTACTTGCTGCAGGATGCCCATGGTCAGGTGCATCCGGCGCACAGTATCTCTGCGGGGTTGGATTATCCCGGTGTCGGTCCTGAGCATGCCTGGCTCCATGACACCGGTCGCGCCGAATACGTCTCGGTTGATGATCGCGAAGCGCTCCGTGGTGTGGCCTTGTTGAGCCGGCTTGAGGGGATTATTCCGGCGCTCGAGACCGCGCACGCGGTCGCATGGCTTGAGCGGGCGGCGGGACGGTGGTCCGAGGGCGAGCCGGTGCTCCTGTGCGTGAGCGGTCGGGGCGACAAGGACATTGGTACGATCAATCAACACGTTTTGCCTGAGATATGATCGCCTCTGGCGCCGAGTTGGCTACGTCGCTGGACGCCGCATCGGTGGTGGAGGACGCGTTGGGCGTCTTCGCAAAGGCGCTTCGTGCGATGCAATTGTACCTCCCGAACAATCCGACCCGAGCCGCCGCCATGGAGCGGGTCGGTGTGGCATTCGGGAAGGTGTGGCGTGTCGCCGATCCTCTGCAGATTCGCATTAAGGAGATGTCGTTCGAGTGGGAAGGGCGTACGGTGTATCGTGATCTTGAGCGTGGGACGGATGGTCTGCCCTGGCTCCTGTATCGCGATGGCCTTCGTACCCTCACGCTGCACCCTGGCTTTGAGACGACTGAGCTTACGGCGATCCTCAAGCTGTTTCAGGAAGCACGCAGCGCCTCGCCCGATGAGGACGATCTCGTCACGCTGTTGTGGGCTGCTGATTTTTCTTCGCTGGAGTACACCCACGTTGAGCACGATTCCGACGGTAACGTGCCGCTCGCGCGCGGGACCGAGACAGGAAGTGGCACGATGTCGGGAGCGCCACCAGCGGAGTTGATGCCCGTTGGCGAGGACGCTCCATCGGGGACGGTTCGTGTGGAAGACTTTGATTCCACGCTGTATTTCCTCGATCCGGGTGAGGTCGAGTATCTGCAAAGCGAGCTCGCGCGCGAGTATGCCACCGATCATCGTCGGCTGGTCTTGGCCAGTTTACTCGACATCGTCGAAGGGCAGGCGATCCTCGAATCGCGGACGGAAGCGCTGGCAACGATTGACCAGCTGTTCATCGAATTCCTCTCGGTCGGTGAGTTCGCGCTGGTGGCGTACTGTTTGCGGGAAGCTGCTGCCGCCGCGCGGCGGATCGCCGTGGAGGATGAGTGCCTACCACTGCTGAGAGGATTGTCGGCACGGTTGAGCGAACCGTCGGCGATGTCGCAGCTGCTGCAGGCGATCGATGAACATGCGCTGAGTCCGGCGGCGGCACTGTTCGAGGAATTGCTCATGGAACTGCGTCCGTCCGCCTTGGAACCGCTCCTGCTGTGGCTGGGTCGAGAGACGGCATCACCGGCACGAGCGATCGTCGGACGCGCCGCCCTCCGGGTGGCGATGGCCAATACGGCCATGGTGGCCCAGCTGCTTGAACACACCGACGAGTCGGTCGTCTACGGGGCCTTACAGCTCGCCGCGCAGGTGGCGACCCCCGCGACGGTCCCTGCGCTCTCCCGACTCCTCCGTAGTGGCAGCGAGGCACTGCGGGTTGAGGCGATCAAGGTCCTCGGTGAGATCAAATCACCAGCGGCGCTGCAGGCTGTGGAGCGCGGCATTGACGATGGCAGCCGTGAGGTGCGCGTGGCCGTGTATCGCGTGCTCGCCACCTATGCCTATACACCGGCACTCCCACGCCTGTTGACGGCACTGCGGCGCAAGGAGCTCCGGACTGCGGATCTGAGCGAGAAGATGGCGCTCTTTGACGCCTTCGGTCGTACCTGTGGTGATGCTGGTGTGGCCGAGTTGGATACGGTGTTGAATGCACGCGGCCTCCTCGGCCCGCGTGAGCCCGCAGACCTTCGCGCCTGCGCGGCGCGCACACTCGGTATGCTCGCGACACCACTGGCGATCGAAGCACTGGGACGCGCGGCCGACACGAAGGACATCGTGGTCCGCAGCGCGGTGGCTCGTGCTCTGCGAGGGAATTCGTGACAAGTCCGCAGCGACTCACGGCCAGTGGTGGACCAGCGGATGCCCAAGAGCAGTTGATCGTGCGGGCCTTCGTCACGACGCTGCATAGCGCGGTACGGGCAGTCCGGCTCTATCCGATTGAGAACATTGCGGTACAAAAGGCCGTTACCGAATTGATGAGCGCCGTGGAGCGCGTGGCAGCAACGGACGGCCAATGCGGAATGCGGCGTGTCGGTGACTATCTGTTTGTTAATGAAACACGTCTGCGACTGACGCTCGATAATTTCACGGCCGTTACGTCGCTCATGGGGCTGTTGAACGAAACGGGTCTTGGTGGGTTCACCGTAGTTGGTCCCGCTGCGCTTCGTGATTGGATGGTGCTGTTGGGATTTCTCCAGTCACCGCCACCGGAGCTATTGACCAGAGACCCAATCGGTGAGATTGACGCCTATGTCCGGCAACGACAGGTCTCGTGTTTCCAGTTTCTTCCCGTCGTGGAGGAATCCGATCAGCAGGAGGCCGCACTCGATGCCAAAGAGCGCGCACAACAAACCTACGCACGGTCGCTCGCGGTTACCCGTGATATCATGACGTCGGCTCGCATGGGTCGCAGCGTGGGACTCAAGCGGGTGAAGCGGGCGGTGCAAGGAATTGTTGACGCCATTCTGACCGATCCGGCCTCGCTCATCGGTCTTACAACCTTGCGCGAGTTTGATGAATACACGTTTGTGCATAGCGTGAACGTCAGCATTTTGTCGGTCGCGCTCGGTCGTCGGTTGGGGCTGCGCAAGGTTCAGCTGTTGGATCTGGGTCTTGCGGCCTTGCTGCACGACATGGGGAAATCCCGTATCCCGCTTGAGGTCCTGAATAAGCGGGGCGCATTCGACGGGAATGAGCGGGCGTTCATGCAGTCCCACACGTGGCAGGGCGTCCTCGCCATTTTCTCGATGCCAACCGGGTCAGAGCGTCCGTGGCGCGCCATGACCACGGCGTATGAGCATCACATGCGCATTGACATGTCGGGATATCCCCGGCCATTGCGATCGCGTGATCTGATGCTGTTCACGAAGATCATTTCGGTGGCCGACGGATTTGATGCCGCAACCTCGAGGCGGGTGTATCAGAATGCCCCCTGGTCGCCGGCGGACGTCCTGCAGGGCATGCGCGATGACCCGCGTCACGGTGTCGATCCGGTCGTGGTGAAGGCCTTTATCAACATGATGGGGGTCTATCCGGTGGGAACGCTGGTGGTGCTCGATTCATCCGCCATGGCGATCGTGATGGCGGCAAATCCGGATCCAACGGCTCTTTCCCGTCCCTTGGTTCGACTGATAACCGATGCACGAGGGAATCGGCTGCTCGATAGTCATACGTATGACCTCACCTCACGCGATGCCTCCGGCCAATTTGAACGCACGATCATTCGGACCGAAGACGCGAAACGATACGGAATTAACCTGAGTGACTATTTCTCCTGATGGTGTGGCTCCGGTAGCCTCGCGGCTCACAGCGCGCTTTCGTGCGCTCTCGGCCGAGGGACGCCGAGCACTGGTGTGTTATGTGACGGCTGGTCATCCCGATCCGGAGCAGAGTGTGGAGCTGCTGCGTGGGGTGGCAGCGGCCGGGGCCGACGTGATGGAAATCGGTGTCCCGTTCTCCGATCCGATGGCCGATGGGCCGGTGATCCAGCAAAGCTCGCAAGTCGCGCTGGACCATGGGGTCACTCTCGAGCGGACGTTGCAAATTGTACGTGATGCCGCGCTGGACATCCCCGTAGTGCTGTTCAGTTATCTCAACCCGGTGATCGCGGCTGGGCCAGACATCTTGGCTCGGGCGCGCGCCGCGGGTGTGGATGGCGTGCTGATCACCGATTTGCCGGTAGGGGCCGATCCGTCCCGTGAGGCGTGGTTCGGGGCGAGTGGGCTCGACTTTGTCCGGTTGGTGGCACCGACGACACCGGTCGGCCGCATGAAGGAGATTGCGCAGCACGGTGGGGGGTTTGTGTATCTGATCAGTCGGTTGGGGGTGACCGGTGAACGGGCCGAGTTGCCCGACGACCTTCCGGACACGGTGGCGCGCCTCCGCTCGGCTACGTCGCTTCCGATTTGCATTGGATTCGGGATTTCCACGCCCGCTCAGGCGAAAGCGGCGGCACGGTTAGGCGACGGCGTGATCGTGGGGAGCGCGCTGGTTCGGGCGGCCGGTCGATCGGTGGCGGAGGCCGTTACTTTAACGAAGGCGCTCCGCGCGGCGCTCGACGAGATCTGATCGTGATGGTGAACGCTGCGATGTCCGACACGCTGCCGCATGTGGTGCTGCCGCCGTGGGCGGTCGTCACCGATAAGCGACGCGCGCACATTGCGCGCGTCGTCGCCCTGCTTCGTTCGTGGGCGACCGCCATGGCCATCCCCGTAGACGAAGCGCAGGCATGGACCGACGCAGGCGCGTGGCACGATGCGGTGCGTGACGCCGACGAGGGGACGCTGCGCGCTGACACGGGGGATTCTGACCGTCCCGTCGGGATGCTCCACGGTCCAGCGGCGGCGCTCCGCCTTGCCGCCGACGGCGAAAGGCGACAGGACGTTCTGGACGCGATACGGTGGCACACCGTTGGACAATGCGAGTGGTCGCGCGTGGGGAGGGCGCTGTACATGGCGGACTTTCTCGAACCCGGTCGTGCGTTTATGCAGGCAGATCGCGCCTTCCTCGCGCGCAGCGTTCCAGGGGCCTTCGACGCGGCCTTCCGTCAGGTTGTACGCATGCGCATCGAATGGGCGATTCGTGAGGGGAAGGGGCTGGCGCTGGAAACGGTAGCCTTGTGGGAGCAGGTTCGATGACGGCAACGCGTGGTTGGCCGTCCATGCCTACGCCGGATGCTCCACGTCGTCGGCGCAAGGGATGGGTGATCGTTGGCGGGCTGCTCGTCGTCCTCGTGGGCGCAAGCATCGGCTGGTGGCAGTTACGGGACACGCCAGCCGATAAGGACGCCCGAGGCACCATGGCGGCCGTTACCGATTCGTCTGCCCGCGCACCGCTTGATACCCGAGTCCGCGTGCGGGTCCTCAATGCATCCGGCACACGGGGCTATGCCCGACGCGCCACCCTGGAATTACGTGATCGCGGGTTCGATGTCGTGGATTACGATACGGAGCAGGGCACCGGACGGGAGAAGACCGTGATTCTGTCACACACCGGCCACGCGGACTGGGCCGTCCGTTTACAACGCGCACTGGGTACCGGCACCATCGAGGAGCGTGCCGATTCGCTACGCTACATGGATCTCACGGTCTTCGTTGGCCGCGATTGGAAGCCGGCGACCAAGACGCTCCGTCCGTAGTTGGCCGCAGGCGGCTGCGATATCGAGTCCGCGGCTCCGTCGGATGGCGGTTTCCACGCCACGGACCCGGAGCGCGCGCGCAAAGGCGGCGATGGTCGAGGTGGGCGATGGTATGAAGCCCATCGTCCCGCCGGGGTGCAACGGAATCAGGTTCACGAATGCGCGGCACTCGCGAGCCAGCTGCGCCAGTTGGGTGGCATGGGACGGTTGATCGTTCACGCCACCCAGCATGACATACTCGAACGTCACGCGACGATCGAACGCCGCGGTGGCAGCGATGACGTCCGCCAGCGGATACTTGGTGTTGACGGGCATCAAGGTGGCCCGGAGCTCATCGCTCGGGGCATGAATCGAAATGGCGAGTCGGAACTGCTCCCGGCGCGCCGACAGCGCGACGATGCCCGGGAGGACACCCACGGTGGAAATGGTGATATGTCGTGCCCCGATGCCCATGGCGCGTGCATCGTTCAGCAACGACAACGTGGTATCAACCGCCTTCCAGTTCATCATGGGTTCACCCATACCCATAAACACGATGTTGGTGGGGACGATCGGCGGTGACATCAGGTGCAGCTCACGGACCTGCCCGGCGATTTCGGAGGGCCGCAGGTTCCGCTGAAATCCCATCGCGCCCGTGGCGCAGAAGGCACACTGGAGTGCACAACCGGCTTGTGACGAAATGCAGAGCGTGATCCGATCACCATCCGGAATCGCGACGGTTTCAATGAGCTGACCATCGTCCATCCGGAAGAGAAACTTCTCGGTGCCATCCACCGACGTTTGGCGGGTCGCCAGCTCGAGCCGTGAGAGGTGAAACGAGCGGGTCAATGCGTCACGCAAGGCCATGGGCAGCTCGGTGATCTCGCTAAAGGCCCGGACCGGACGCTCCCAGAGTCGGGCAAAGATCTGTACCGAACGGTACGAGGGCTCACCACGCTCTGTCAGCCAGGCCTGCAGCCGTGCCATGGCTGCATCGGGCGCGAGATCGAGCAGGTTTTCGGTGGCCGGTGGCTGAGTCATCGGGCCCTGAGTCGTCATCATTCCTTGAGTATCGAACTGAGCGTGAACTGATAGACGGGGCCGAGTCCCGAGATGCCTTCCTCGCGCGCAACCCCCACCACATAGCGTGCATAGTACACGGCAAGACCGGAGCGGACGCGGGTTGTGCTCTCGGCACCCGCCGCTGTACGGACCACCGCGGCACGCGCCTCCAGGCGGGCGAGCCGTCCCGCGACAAAGGGGCCGCGCTCCCGGGCGCCGCGGTTGACGTTGTTCTGGCTGAAGCCGAGCCGTAGTTCGCGTGACGCGGCATCCCCGGCAACTCGCGCGTCAAGCGCCGCCACAAAGGCCGGTCGATCTTCGATTTCCCGTCCGGGGCGCCACAGGAAGCTGGAGAGCGCCACCCGGGCGTGGCGCCACGGCAGATCATGAAGCACCACCCCGACATCCGCCGCGATCGCGGTATTGACCGCTTGATCCGCGCGCCCCTCACGCCACCGCATCGCCAGTCCGGCGGTCACGTGCGGCACGAGGGTGCGCGCGGCGCTGGCACTAATCAACAGGCTGGCGTAACTGATGTCGCCGAGACTTTGCGGGTCACTGTCGGTACGGACGATGCCGGCCACCGAACTCCGCGCCACCGAGAGCCCCCATGTGGTGCCGTCCGCACGACGTAAGGACGCGGAGAGCAACTGGCCATTCACCCCCTGCTGCACGCCGGTCGAGAGGGACGCCACACCGAATCGCATCCGCTCACTGGGGCGAAGCGCGGTTCCAGCCGGGTTCCACAATCCGGCGCCCGGTTCGGAAGCCAGTGCTGCGGGCTCAAGAATGGCGCCCAACGGAAACTCCCAGAGATCGCGCGCCGGCACCGGCTGCGCGCTCACGCTGCAGGCGCAGACCAACACGGCGAACCCGCAGAGAAGCATGCGATGCATAGGGGACACTAATGGCTATCGCCGTGGCGGGTCAAGCGAACCGGCGTCCGTTCTCGCTACCATGTCACTCGTAAATCGTTTATCGTTAATCGTTTGCGGCCGTACACCGGCCCGGTTTCCTATTCGTTTTGTCCCGTCTGGAGCGCTGCACGTCATGTCGTCCTTGTCCGAGCAGTCCGCGCTTGCCACCACCCTGCGCACTGACACTTGTGGGCTCCTGCGCTCTGATGATGTCGGACGCACCGTGCGTCTGGGCGGATGGGTACACCGGAGCCGCGATCTGGGCGGCGTGGTGTTCATTGACCTGCGTGACCGAACGGGACTCGTGCAACTGGCCTTCGGCCTGGCATGGAGCGACGCGGAAACATTGCGCCTCGCCGCGGCGGTGGGGGTGGAGTCGGTGGTGTTGTGCGAGGGCGACATCGTAGCGCGCGACGCGGATCGACAGAATCCGGATATGCAGACCGGTGCGATTGAGGTCCGCGTGCGCGCATTGCGCATCGTTGGACCGGCCGTGACCCCGGCGCTCCCCGTGGCGCGCGGTCGGGGCGAGAAGGTTGCCGCCGAAGAACTCCGCCTGCGTCATCGTTACCTCGACTTACGTCGTCCGGAACTGCAGGAGAACTTGGTGTTACGGCATCGGCTGTTGCAGGTGTCCCGCCGCTATCTCAGCGAACGTGGATATCTCGAGCTCGAAACGCCGATTCTCACCAAGCCGACACCGGAAGGTGCGCGCGACTATCTGGTGCCGAGCCGTGTGCATCCGGGTGAGTTCTATGCGCTGCCGCAGTCTCCGCAGATTTACAAGCAGCTCTTCATGTGCTGCGGCTTCGACCGGTATTTCCAGATCGCACGCTGCTTCCGCGATGAGGATTTGCGGGCTGATCGTCAGCCGGAGTTCACCCAGATTGACATCGAGGCATCGTTCGTTGAGCGGGAAGATATTCTCGCGCTTGCCGAGGGGTTGATCGGTGCATTGTGGTTGGAGGCGGGCCACACGATCCCCGCGCATTTCGATCGAATGAGCTACCATGACGCCATGGAGTACTATGGCTGTGACCGGCCGGACCTCCGGTACGGTCTGCGGCTTGCCGACTACACGGCGGTCTTCGCTCCGCTTGCCTTCGCGGTCACGGCGAGTGCGATCGCGGCAGGATCGCGGGTGCGTGGGCTGGTCGTTCCCGGTGGAGCCGCCTGGAGTCGTAAGCAGGTCGATGAGTTGGAGGCGCTGGCTAAAGGCGCCGGGGCCGGTGGTTTGCTCCGTCTTCGATACGCCGACGGCGCGTATGACGGTCCGTTGGCCAAGTTCCTAACGGACGAGGCCCGTGCGGCGCTTGCGCTGACCGACGGGGACCTCGCGTTGTTTGTGGCGGCCCCCGATCGTGTGGCCAGCCCGGCACTCGATCGCGTGCGGCAGGAGTGCGCACGACGCTGTGCACTGATCGATGAGACCATGCAGAGGTTTGTCGTAGTGATGGATTTCCCGATGTTTGAGGAGGATCCTGCCACGGGGGCACTTGCGGCGGTTCATCATCCCTTTACCGCGCCGCATCCCGAGGATCTCGTCTCGTTCCCCGACCACCCGGCGCGCTGGCGCGCCTTGGCGTATGACGTGGTGCTGAATGGGACGGAGTTAGGTGGCGGGAGTATCCGCATCAGTGACCCCGCGATGCAGTCGCGCATGTTTGCCCTGCTCGGGATTGGCTCGACAGACGAACAAGAGCGCCGCTTCGGGTTCCTGTTAGAAGGACTTCGGGCTGGCGCGCCGCCGCATGGCGGGATTGCCTTCGGTTTCGATCGGATTGCCATGCTGCTTGCCGGTGCGCCTTCACTCCGTGACGTGATCGCGTTTCCCAAGACGACGGCCGCGCGCTCCCTCTTCGAAGGGGCGCCGGTCGCCGTGTCACCAGATGATTTAGCCGAGCTGCACCTCACGGTGACGGAGACGAGCGCGTGACGGGTCACGATCGAACGTCCGACAGCGTGACCGCACGTGTGTCGGTGGAAGGTGCCGACATGCAGATGCTTGCGGGCGTAGGCGATAGTAATTTGGTGGAGTTAGGACGTGCCACGGGCACGCGTGTCGCGTTGCGCGGCGACAGCCTGACGGTCACGGGCGATACGGACAACGTGGTGCGGGCGACGGCCATCGCGACGGCCATGGTTGCGCTGGTGCGAGAGGGAAAGACGCTGGCCGCGGACGATGTGCTGCGCTTGTCGCTTACGGACCGACCAGCCGACGCGCCGGCCGCAACGAATGGCGCGCTCGTACTGCCCGGGGCGCGCCGTGGCGTGCAGCCCAAAACGCCGGGGCAGGCGGCGTACCTTACGCAAATCGGTGAGCACGACATTGTGGTGGGGATTGGCCCCGCCGGCACGGGGAAAACCTACCTCGCCGTTGCCGCTGCCGTCGACGCGCTGATGCGCAAACGGGTGCGGCGGATTGTGCTTGCGCGTCCCGCCGTCGAGGCGGGCGAGAGCCTCGGCTTTCTGCCTGGGGATATGCAGGCCAAAATCGATCCGTATCTCCGGCCGCTGTATGATGCGCTCGACGACCTGATTCCCGTTGAGCGTCTACAAAAGCTGATTGAGACGCGCACCATTGAAGTGGCACCGCTCGCCTTTATGCGCGGTCGCACCCTCAGCGATTCGTTTGTGATTCTCGACGAGGCCCAGAATGCCACGGGACTGCAAATGAAGATGTTCCTGACGCGTCTGGGTGTGAACTCGAAAATCGTGATCACCGGCGATAAGACGCAGGTGGATTTGCCGCGGCGTGAGGATTCAGGACTCATGCAGATCGAACGCATCTTGCACGGCATTGAAGGCATTGCGTTCCACTACTTCACCGATGCCGATGTGGTACGCCATCGTCTCGTACGAGACATCATCCGTGCGTACAATGCGGACGCGGCCGGCGCATGACCGGTCCGCGTGCCCCTCTGCGTGCGGTGTCGGTACAAGCCGATGGTGTGCGCGTACCGGTGTCGGCTGACCGGCTGGCGGAGCTCTCGCGTCGTGTGCTGGGGGCCCTTCGCGTAAAGCGATCGCTCATCAGCGTCACGTTCGTGACGTCACGCACAAGTGCCACGCTGAATCGTCGGCATCTGGGCCATCGTGGTCCCACTGATGTGATCACCTTCGCGCTCGGGGCTGATCCTGCGGGAGCGGTGATTGCCGATATCTATATCTGCCCGGATGTGGCCCGCCGTCAGGCGAAGGCCTTCGGCGTTGGTATTCGAGAGGAAATTGCCCGGCTGGTCGTGCATGGGACATTGCACGCGTGTGGGTGGGAGCATCCCGAAGGGGACGAGCGCATGATGTCGCCAATGTGGCGTCGCCAGGAGCAACTGTTGCATCGCTTCTGGATCACACCGTCCCGCACCGCATGAGTGTCGTGGCATGGGGAATGGCTGCGGCGGGCACCGTGGTCGCCGCGCTCGCTGCCGTGGCGGACGGAGCCCTCCTCTCCGAGCCACCGTTGTCCCTTGCACCCGCCGAGCGTTCTGCCCTCGCGCCACCCCTGCAAGCGGTTCCCCGACCGGTGCTGTCGCGCGAGCAGACGCATCGGGCGCTGGCGTTTGCGCGCGTGTTGGGACATCTGGCCGCTGGGGCGGGAATCGCTGTAGGGTTAGGCCTCTCAGGCCGCGCCACGCTTGGTCACATCGGGCTGCTCTGCTTGCTTGGCCTCGGGGTGGTGTTGGCTGCTGAAACGACGGCGCGGGTCGTGGGCGACGCCCTTGGTGAAACGGCGGCGGAACGGCTCGCCTGGTTTTCACAGGGCGCGGAGGCCGTATTCGCGCCCGTGGTTCGCCTGGGCAATTGGATCGAAACGGCATTTGCCGAGGTGGTCTCCGAGGCCGATGCCACCAGTGAACGTCGCGAGGAGGCGGCCGCGCAGTTTCGGGAGGTCATCACCAGCGAAGCCGATGTATCCCGTGATGAGCGCGACCTGCTGTTGGGTGTCTTTGAGTTTGGCGAGACCACTGTTGAAGAAGTGATGGTGCCGCGCGTTGATATAATTGGCATTGAGCAGGAAACGCCCTGGTCTGAGATGCTCGATCGCGTACGGAGTGCCCAGCATTCGCGCGTTCCCGTGTTTGAGGATACGATCGATGAAATCGTCGGGATCCTCTACGTAAAGGATCTCTTGCCATCGGTGTTGGCTGACTCGGAGCCTGAGGGCGGTTGGCGGACACTGCTGCGTCCGCCGGTCTTTATTCCGCCGTCGAAGCGCATTGCCGATTTGCTTCGCGAGTTTCGTGTGGCCGGTCGGCACATCGCCGTCGTCGCCGATGAGTATGGTGGTACGGCGGGACTCGTGACCATTGAGGATGTGCTTGAGGAGCTGGTCGGCGAAATTCGCGATGAGTATGACGACGAGGAGCGTCAGGTTGAGCACGAAGCGGGGCTGCGCTTTTGGGTGTCCGGGCGTTTAACCCTCGATGACTTGTCCGAGGCCTTATCGCACGATTTCCGCCGCGATGATGTCTCAACCGTTGGGGGATTGATCTTGGAGTTGCTGGGGCGTGTGCCACGCGCTGGCGAGGCCCTCACGGTCGGTCCGTTTAAGGTGATTGTGGAACGTGTGGTTCGGCGGAAGATCGAGCGTGTATACCTCGAGCGCCTACCGGTGGTTGACCCATCGGCGCAGGGAGCCTCCTGATGCCGGTGCTGTTGACGCTCCTGTCCGTGAGCCTTGTGGCCCTCCTGACGCTCGCGGCGACGGCCGTACGCGCGGTGAGTCGCTTATGGCTGCGCCATTGGATCGAACGGCGGCCGGGCGGCACCGGCGCCATGGCGCGGTATCTCGAGCGCCCAACACGGCTCCTGCACGCCGCGGGTACGGCCAGTATGCTGACGGTCTTTGCCACCGGCGCTGTGATCGCTATGGCCGATGGGCTCCGGGCCTGGGAATTCGTGATCGACGTGCTGCTCTACCTTGCGCTGCTCGTGTTGGTTGGTCAGTTGTTACCACGCGCCGTGGGACGGCGATGGGCACCGCAGCTTGTGCCCATGCTGGTGCCGCTGTTGCGCCTCGTGGATGTGTTGCTCACGCCGTTTCTTATCGTGTCGGATCTTGTTCGGCGTGTCATCACGGCCGAGCCGCAGGGCCGTGTTGGAGGCGATGCACGCGACGGGTTGGAAGAGCTGCTGCGTGATGGCGCGTTTAACGGGATCAGCACGACGGAGGAAATGGCGATCATCTCTGGCGTGGTCCAATTCGGCGACAAGATCGTCCAGGACGTCATGACCCCGCACGAGAAGATCTTCGCGTTGCCTGTTGGGTTGCCCGCGGAGCAGTTGGCGGCGCGGGTTGCCCAGGCCGGGTACAGCCGCGTCCCCGTGTTTCGCGATGTCCCTGATCAGGTGGTCGGGATGGTTCACGTGTTCGATGTCTTCGTGCGGAGTGGCGAAACCGTACCGCCGATTCGGCCGGTGACCGTCACCACCTCGACGAAATCGGCGAAGGAATTACTCTTCGAGCTCCTGCGCGCGCGACGGCAACTCGCGATTGTCCAGGATGGCACCGCCATCGTGGGGCTGGTTACGCTGGAAGACTTACTCGAAGAGTTAGTCGGGGAGATCCGAGATGAACATGACGACGAGTAACGATGCATAAGGCGATCGCGCGGGTCCTCGATGAGTTTCGGGCGGGTAAGCCGGCCGCGCTCGCGCGGGCGGTGAGCATTGTTGAGAATCATCGGCCCGGCTTCGAGCAAATCCTGGCGGCCGTCCATCCAACGCTCGGGCGCGCTCGGCGCATCGGGGTGACGGGCCCTCCTGGCGCCGGCAAGAGTACTCTCACGACGCGGTTGGCACGGCGGTATCGCGAGGCCGGTCTCCGGGTTGGTATCGTGGCCGTCGACCCCACCTCACCGTTTACTGGCGGGGCGCTCCTCGGCGATCGCATCCGCATGGAAGAGGTGGCGCTCGACCCCGGCGTCTTCATTCGCTCGATGGCGACACGCGGATCCTTGGGCGGTCTGGCCACGGCTACGCGTGAGGTGTGTGACGTGCTCGACGGATTCGGCATGGACGTCATCCTCCTTGAAACGGTGGGCGTTGGCCAGAGCGAACTCGACATCGCGCGGGCCGCGGATACCACGCTGGTAGTACTCGTTCCTGAGTCGGGGGATTCGATTCAGACGCTGAAGGCCGGCGTGATGGAAATCGCCGATGTGTTCGCCGTAAACAAGGCGGATCGCCCGGGAGCGGACCGCCTGCGCAATGACATCGAACTCATGCTCGGCTTACGCGCCGGTGCGACGGCTGCGCCGCTTCCGGCGCATCATGGCGTTGATCTTCGGCACGTACCGGATCGTGATGCGCTGCGGGAGGCCATGAACCCGGCGCGGGCGGCGCGGGCGGCCGCAATGGAGGAACACCCCGAGCAGTGGACCCCACCGGTGTTGCGGGTCATTGCGTCCAAAAATGAGGGGGTGGATGAGGTCGTGGAGGCTCTCGACCGGCACGTCCGCTATCTTGAAGCAAGTGGTGAGCTCCGATCCCGTCGGCGCGCCCGCCTGCGGGAACGGGTGATGGAAGTGGTAGACCAACAGATCCGTCGCCGGCTCTGGCAGGACAGTGACACGCGGGCGTGGGTGGACGAACGACTCGATGCGCTCGAGGCGGGAACGCAGGTCCCGTTTGCGGTGGCCGATGCCTTGCGAGCGCGCAGCGTAGGACTTCTCACCGGCGCCGAATACGCGCCGCTACAGGATGGATGAGCGCATGACAACCATGCAAGAACTCGAGCACGTCGTCCGTCAACAGCAGGAAGAACTCGACGGACTCCGCCGTGAGGTGGGGCGCTGGCGGCAGCAGTATGACGGCGGGCGCACGCGTGACATCGCCTTCACGAATTCCGCCCACGAGGTGCCGCCGCTGTATACGGCCCTCGATCTCGAGGGGTCGGCGGGGTCGGCGTTCGAGCTTCCCGGCCAGTGGCCGTTTACGCGCGGGATTCATCCCACCGGCTACCGTGGCAAGCTCTGGACGATGCGGCAGTTTGCCGGCTTTGGAACCGCGAAAGAGACCAACCAGCGCTACAAGTTCCTGCTGTCGCAAGGGCAGACCGGGCTCTCGGTGGCATTCGATTTCCCCACGCTCATGGGATACGATGCCGACCATGCCCGTTCCGAGGGGGAGGTGGGGAAATGCGGCGTGTCCATTTCGTCGATGGCCGACATGGAGACCCTGTTCGAAGGCATTCCGCTTGATCAGGTGTCCACCTCGATGACGATCAACGGACCGGCAATCATCCTGCTGTGCTTTTACATCGCGGCGGCGGAGAAGCAGGGCGTCAGTGCCGAGAAACTGCAGGGCACGGTGCAGAACGACATCCTGAAGGAGTACATGGCGCAGCATGCCTGGTGCTTCCCGATCGAGCCCGCGCTCCGATTAATCGTCGACGGCTTTGAATGGTGCGCGACGCACACGCCGAACTGGAATACCATATCGATTTCCGGATACCATATTCGCGAGGCCGGTGCCACGGCGGCGCAGGAACTGGCATTTACCTTGGCGGACGGATTTACCTACGTTGAACGGGGGATTGCGCGCGGGCTCGATGTCGATGCCTTTGCGCCACGCCTCTCGTTCTTCTGGGATATTCATAACGACTTCTTTGAGGAGATCGCGAAGCTCCGCGCCGCACGGCGCATTTGGGCGCGCCATCTGAAGGAGCGTTTCGGCGCGAAGAATCCGCGGTCGTGGATGATGCGTTTTCACTCGCAGACGGCGGGGGTCACCCTCACGGCCCAACAGCCCACGAACAACGTGGTGCGCGTCGCCTATCAGGCGCTGGCGGCCGTGCTCGGCGGCACCCAGTCGCTGCACACCAACTCCATGGACGAAACCCTCTCGCTCCCCACCGAGGAAGCGGTGCAAGTGGCGTTACGGACGCAGCAGATCCTCGCGTACGAGACCGGCGTGCCGCACGTCATGGATCCGCTTGGTGGGTCGTTCTATGTCGAGGCGCTCACCGACCAGATGGAGCAGGAGGCCGAAGCGCTGTTTGCGCAGATCACGGAGATCGGCGGCGTGGTGAAGGGACTGGAGGATGGCTGGTTTCAGAAGAAAATTGCCGAAAGCGCCGCGCGGCAGCAGTGGGAGATCGAGCAGCGCCGCAAGCTCGTGGTCGGGGTGAATGAATTTGTCACCGACGAGCCTGAACTCACGATTCCGATTCTGCGTATCGGCGAGTACGCCGAAACCGAGCAACGCGAACGTCTGGCGGCCCTCCGTGCCTCGCGGGACCACGCGCTGGTGACCGAGCGGCTTGATGCGTTGCGAAGCGCGGCCCGTGGGACCGAAAACGTGGTCCCCAGGATTCTGGATTGCGCACGCGCGTACTGCACCCTGTACGAGATCCGCGCCGCGTTGGAGGATGTCTTCGGCGCGTATCGGGAGCCGGTGTTTTTCTAGGGCGCGTTACTCGGTGAGGAGCCGTTCCATGGCCGCGAGATCGCTCAGGAAGGCGCCGGCCTGAGAGGCCGACATGTGGCTCGGGTCGAAGTGACGCGAGCCCGCATGTTTAAGCAGCATCGACTCACGGTCGGCGGTCACGGAGTCGTTCCAATCCACAATCTTCATCGACCATTCGGCAAAATCACGGGCGGGGATCTCCTCGACACTCAGGACCTGGCACTCCGAGTGCCTCGGGTCCTTGATGATCTGCCGGTAGAGGGCGTTCACAGCGTGCCGGTCTCCCTCGAGCGCCTGAAGAAACTGTCCGCTCCCGTAGCAGAGAATCCCCGTGATGGCGCGGGTGCTGTTGTGCTCGGCCGCCTTCTGCATGATGGTCATGAAGTCGCGGTAGCTCAGGCCTTGTTGCGCCTCGCTAGTGTCCTGAGTCAGAAGTTCGTTTCAACGAAATTGGCGAGGTCTGCGTTTCTCCAGTAACTTGGAGATGCGATGCCCTCTGCGAAGCTGCCCCCCGTGGTGTTGACCGACGATGAGCGCGCGACGCTGCAGCAATGGACG
>CANHTA010000009.1 GCA_947463135.1 Gemmatimonadota bacterium | reverse complement strand
TTCGCCTCCTACGCCGATAGCTTTGGCACGCGGTGTCTCGACGTGCCTCTGGATGCCCCGTGCCCCGTGGCCGATGTCATCCGCGTCATCCGGACGATGCCGGGAGGAGACCGGCTGCCTGCGGTTCCCCTTGTTGCCGTGAATCGTGTCTGGGTGAGTGAGGAGGTTGCCGTGCAGGTTGGTGATGAAGTGGCGCTCATTCCGCCCGTGGCGGGCGGATGACGGCGCCCGTCAGTCAGGTGGTGCATGTGGCCATCGTCACGGAACCCATTGAGGTCGGCGCACTCCTGACACTGGCTCAGGCACCGGGGGTTGGTGCGGTCTCGGTGTTTCTGGGGACGGTTCGGGACCACAATGACGGGCGGCCCGTGAGTGGCATGGAGTACGAGGGCTACCTGCCCATGGCGGTGTCGGAAATGCGCGCCATCGCCGAAGAGAGCTGCGCCCGCATTGAGGGCGTACGACTGGTCGTGGTGCATCGCGTGGGGACTCTGGAGATCGGCGAGGCCAGTGTGGCCATCGTGGCTGCGCACGCCCATCGTGCGCAGGCTATGGACGCTGCGCGCGAGGTGATCGAAGCCCTCAAACAACGCGTACCGATCTGGAAGCGTGAGCACTACCTGAGTGGTGATCGTGAATGGCTGGACCCGACGAAGGGGAGCGCATGACGCCCCCCGTGGCACCGGTGGCCCCAATCCTCGGGGAGTCTCACGATCAATTCGGCCGGAAAATCGAGTATCTGCGTATCTCGGTCACCGATCGCTGCAACTTCCGGTGCCAGTACTGCATGCCGGTGGAGGGGCTGCCATGGCTGCCGAAGGCTGACATCCTGCGTTACGAAGAGATCGCCGACGTTGTGCGTCAGCTCGCCCCGATGGGTTTGCGACGGCTTCGCATTACCGGGGGGGAGCCGACTATTCGGCCGCAGCTCGCCCAGCTCGTGCGTATGCTGCGCGATATCCCGGGAATCGAGGACATTGCGCTCTCCACGAACGGGGTCAAACTGCCGGCGCTCGCCGCTGAACTCGCGGACGCCGGGCTTGATCGCGTGAACATCAGCGCCGACTCGTTGAAGCCGGATCGTGTGGTCGCGATTGCGCGACGGGATCTGCACTTTGATTTGGTGGCCGCCGCACGTGCCGCGCAGGACGCGGGACTTGGCCCCATCAAGATCAATGTGGTGGTGATGCGCGGGATCAACGATGACGAAATCGCCGATTTTGCGGCCCTCACGCGTGACCACCCCTGGCATGTGCGCTTCATTGAGCTGATGCCGGTTGGTGAACTCCGCGAGCTCACCTTCGATCACGTCGTCCCGACCGACGAAATCCTCGCGCGCCTCCGCGCCGTGGATCCGTTGACCGCCGATGCCGGCCCATCGCGTGGTAATGGCCCGGCGGTGTACTACCGCTATCCGCAGGCCGCCGGGACCATCGGAGTGATTACCCCGATGACCCACACGTACTGTGAGCGGTGTAACCGCGTGCGGCTCACGGCCGATGGTCGCTTGCGCACCTGCCTGTTCGGCGACCACGAGGTGGTGCTGCGTGACGCCATTCGGGCGGGCGTGCCGCTCGCGCCGCTCTTCGCGCAGGCACTGGCCGAGAAGCCGAAGGCGCATGACCTATTGCAGATGCGCGTGGGCGGTCTCCGAGCCCTGAGTCAGGTCGGGGGCTGACGTGGGGACGCGTGGTCCGACATGGCACCTGACGCCTCTTGTTGCTCGCATTGGTGCAGCCCTCTATGTTCACCAAGTTCGCTTTTCGCGGTGACGTTGCGCGGGTAACCATCAAACCGATGTTTAGCTAGAACGCCGCGCCGCCGCCTCATTCAACCTACTTCGCTCGGACATCCGTTCGGAGAACCGGTAGAACATGGTCAACAAGATCACGGTCGTAGGCGCTGGCAATGTCGGCGCTACCACGGCGCAGCGTATCGCCGAGAAGTCACTGGGACGCACAGTGGTGATGGTCGACGTTGTCGACGGGATCCCGCAGGGGAAGGGCCTCGACCAATGGGAGTCGGCGCCGGTTGAGGGATTCGACACGCGCGTCATCGGCACCAACGGGTACGAGGAAACGGCCGGGTCGGACATCGTGGTGATTACGGCCGGCATTGCCCGGAAGCCGGGCATGTCACGTGACGATTTGCTCAACACCAACGCCGGCATTGTGAAGTCGGTGTCGGAGCAGATCAAGGCCACGTCGCCCAATGCCATCGTCATCGTCGTGTCGAATCCGCTCGATGTGATGTGCTATGTGGCGAAGCACGTGACCGGCTTCCCGCGTGAGCGTGTGATTGGGATGGCGGGGGTCCTTGATACGGCGCGCTATCGGTCGTTCATCGCCGAAGCGCTTGATGTATCGGTTCGTGACATTCAGGCCATGGTACTCGGCGGCCACGGTGACACGATGGTCCCGTTGATTTCGTACACCACGATCAGCGGTATCCCGGTCACGCAACTCATGCCCCGCGAGCAGCTCGATGCGATTGTCCAGCGTGCTCGCGATGGTGGTGCCGAGATTGTGAAGTACCTCAAGACAGGCTCGGCGTACTATGCGCCGTCGGCGGGCGCTGTCGAGATGGTTGAGGCGATTGTGCACGATCGGAAGCGGATCCTGCCGTGCGCCGCGTGGCTTGAAGGGGAATACGGCCTGTCAGGACTGTACCTCGGCGTCCCCTGTAAGCTCGGTCGTCATGGTCTTGAGCAGATCCTGGAGATCGAGCTCACCGATGACGAGCGCGCGGCGCTGGAGCGTTCGGCACAGGCTGTGCGCGAACCGATGTCGGTGCTTTCTCTCTGATGTTCACCAAGCCGGCGCGATCAGCAGGATGAGCGCGCCGGTTTCGTCTTTTGCCCCCTGATATTGTATGCGCTCTCGCGTTTCGTGCACCGTACGATCGGCCGGAGGATCGTGATGCAGGTCATTCTCTTGCGTTTCTGGCAAAGCACGATCGGTAAGAAGGTCGTGATGGCCGTAACGGGGATCATCGGGATCCTGTTCGTGATTGGCCATATGCTTGGCAACCTGACCATGTTCAAGGGGCAGGAGGCCATGTACGACTATGCCATGCTGCTGCGTACCAGCATGCCGCTGCTCTGGGCCGCCCGTATCGGTCTGATTGCGGCAGTGGTGCTGCATGCGCTGGCCGCCTACCAGCTCACCATGATGTCGCGCGCAGCCCGTCCTACGGCGTACGCGGAACGGCGGCCGCAGGTGACCACCTTTGCCGCGCGCACCATCCGCTGGGGCGGTGTGCTCCTGCTGGTGTTCCTGGTCTTCCACCTGCTCCAACTCACGGTCGGGGTATTGCACCCGGACTTCACGCATCTTGATCCGTACAACAACGTACGTATCGGGTTGGCCAACCCGCTCGTCGCCGGCTTCTACGTGCTCGCGATGGCCGCGCTCGGTCTCCACCTCTATCACGGCACGTGGGCGGTGGTGCGGACGCTCGGCATTGCGCGTCCGTCCACGCAGCCGCTCAAGCGTCGCCTTGCCCTAGCCATTGCATGCATCGTGGTGGCCGGGTTTACCGTCATTCCGATTGCTGCGCTGCTCGGCAAGTTCGCGCCAGCGCCAAAGTTGGTCGACGCCTCGGCCGCTACAGCGCTCGCTACGCCCGCCGTGGAGACTCGCTAACATGCTCGATCTGAATCCGAAAATTCCGAGCGGTCCGCTCGAAAACAAGTGGGACCAGCATCGCTTCTCGATGAAGCTGGTCAATCCCGCGAACAAGCGCCGCCACAAGGTCATCGTGGTGGGGGCGGGGCTCGCCGGTTCCTCGGCGGCGGCCTCGATGGCGGAGATGGGATACCACGTGTCCTGTTTCGTATATCACGATTCGCCACGTCGTGCGCACTCGATTGCCGCGCAGGGTGGCATTAACGCGGCGAAGAACTATCAGAACGACGGCGACTCCATTCGTCGCCTCTTTTACGATACGATCAAGGGTGGTGACTTCCGCGCGCGCGAGGCCAACGTGTATCGTCTGGCCCAGCTCTCGGTCAACATCATTGATCAGTGCGTCGCGCAGGGCGTGCCCTTTGCGCGCGAATACGGCGGCCTGTTGGCCAATCGCTCGTTCGGTGGTGCCCAGGTCTCGCGTACGTTTTACGCGCGTGGGCAGACGGGACAGCAGCTGTTGCTGGGGGCCTATCAGGCGCTCGAGCGTCAGGTGTCACTGAAGAATGTGCAGATGCACACCTTTGAGGAGATGCTCGATGTCGTCCTGATCGACGGACATGCGCGGGGGATTGTGACGCGTAATCTGCTCACCGGGAAGGTCACTTCACATGCGGCGGATGCCGTCGTGCTGGCGACGGGCGGGTACGGCAACGTGTTCTACCTCAGCACGAATGCCATGCTGTCGAACACCACCGCAACATGGCGCGCGTACAAGAAGGGGGCCGCGTTCGCCAACCCGTGCTACACGCAGATTCATCCCACGTGTATTCCGGTGAGCGGCGATCACCAGTCCAAGCTCACGCTGATGTCCGAGTCCTTGCGGAATGACGGCCGCGTGTGGGTCCCGATCGCGCGCGGGGACCAACGTCCTCCGGCAGCGATTCCGGAGTCCGAGCGCGACTATTTCCTTGAGCGGAAGTATCCGAGCTTTGGCAATCTGGCGCCACGCGACATTTCGTCACGTGCCGCCAAGGAAGCATGCGATGACGGTCGTGGGGTTGGACCCGGTGGATTGGGCGTGTACCTCGACTTTGCTGATGCGATTAAGCGGTTGGGCAAGAACACGATCGCTGAACGGTACGGCAACCTGTTCGATATGTACCGGCGTATCACCGATGAAAATCCGTATGAACAGCCGATGCGCATTTACCCGGCCGTGCACTACACGATGGGTGGCTTATGGGTGGATTACAATCTCATGAGCACGATCCCCGGTCTGCATGTCGCCGGCGAAGCCAACTTCTCCGATCACGGTGCGAACCGTCTGGGGGCATCGGCGCTCATGCAGGGGCTGGCGGACGGGTATTTCGTTCTGCCGTATACGATTGGTGACTACATCGCGGGCACGAAGCTGGCGGCGGTGGACAACACGCACGCCGAGTTCCGGGCGGCTGAGGAGTCGGTTCGCGCGCAGACCAAGCGGTTTCTCGACATCAAGGGCAAGCGCAGCGTGGACTCGTTCCACAAAGAGCTTGGAAAAATCATGTGGGAGTACTGTGGCATGGCGCGCACGAAGGAAGGACTCACTGCGGCGCTGCAACTCATTGCGACGCTGAAGGAGGAGTTCTGGAGCAACCTCAACGTGCCCGGTAGCGGTGATACGCTGAACCAGGCGCTGGAGAATGCCGGACGCGTTGCGGATTTCATCGAACTTGGTGAGCTGATGTGCCGCGATGCGCTCAATCGTGAAGAGTCGTGTGGTGGACACTTCCGCGTTGAGTATCAGGACGCCGGCGAAGCGAAGCGCAACGATGATGACTACGCGTACGTGGCGGCCTGGGAGTATGCCGGCGAAGGCCAGTTGCCGATTCTGAACAAGGAACCGTTAACGTACGAGAACGTGCACCTCTCCACCCGGAGCTACAAGTAATGAAGCTCACTCTGAACGTCTGGCGTCAGCCAGCCTCGCAGGCTCCGGGCGCACTTGAGACGTACACGTTGGATGGCGTCAGCGCCGACATGTCCTTCCTCGAGATGTTCGACCTGCTGAATGAGCAGTTGACCATGGAAGGCAAGGTACCGGTAGCCTTCGCGCACGATTGTCGGGAGGGGATTTGTGGTTCATGCTCCATGATGATCAACGGTCAGGCGCACGGGCCATGGTCTGGCGCTGCGACCTGCCAGTTGCACATGCGTGCATTTAAGGACGGTGACATCATCACCGTTGAGCCGTGGCGCGCGGCCGGCTTTCCGATTGTGAAGGACTTGGTGGTGAATCGTGGGGCGCTCGACCGCATCATTCAGGCCGGGGGATACGTCTCGGTCAACACCGGTGGTGCGCGGGATGCCAACTCGATTCTCATCGGCAAAGACACGGTTGAAGAGGCGATGGACGCAGCGGCGTGTATCGGCTGCGGCGCCTGCGTGGCGGCCTGTCCCAACGCCTCCGCCTCCCTCTTTACCGGCGCCAAGCTCACGCACCTTGGGATGCTGCCACAGGGGCAGCCTGAGCGTGACACCCGTGCGATTGGTATGGTCGAGCAGATGGATATCGAGGGCTTTGGCCACTGCACCCTGGTTGGGGAGTGTCAGGAAGCGTGCCCGAAGGAGATCAGTATCGACGTGATTAAGCGGATGAACCGCGATTATGTCGTCGCCACGGCGCGGCGACAGGAGCGGAAGGCGTCCGTTGGGGGCGGCTGAGCCGCTACGCGGCTCAGCCGTTTCGGGGGCGCGTTGCTTCGGCAGCGCGCCCCTGTTTTTTGTCGTATGTTCCGGTATGCACGGTCGTACCACTTTCCGCGTCACCCTATGGGTGATCGCCTCCTTGCTCAGCGTTGCGTGTTCCGAACCCGCACCGGCGCGTCATGCCGGTGACGCCGAGCGGGGACTGGCGCTTCTTCAAGCGTTTCGGGATTCACTCCCGCAGCACAGTGGGAATGCACTGCGTTGCACCAGCTGCCATCTCGATAAGGGTACGCGAGCGACCGCCATGTCATGGCATGGGACGGCGGCGCGTTATCCGCGATACCGCGCGCGTCCCGGTTACGAAGAGACACTGGCGCGTCGCGTAAACGAATGTATTGCACGCAGCCTGGCGGGGCGCATGTTACCTGAGGATGGTCAGGAGATGCGCGATATGCTTGCCTATATCGAGACCCTCCGAGCGCTACCGCGCCCGCCGGCGGTCGATTCGGTGCGGTTGGTTGGTGTCGTTGCCAGCGGTGAGGTGGGCTACGGGGGCCAGTGCGCGCGGTGTCATGGCGTAGCCGGTCAAGGCAATCCAGCGCTCAATGCGCCTGCCGTGTGGGGGATTGACAGCTATGCAATCGGTGCAGGCATGGCCCGCCAGTTCACGTTAGCCACCTTTGTGCGCCACAATATGCCGCTGGACCACGCCGATACGCTCACGGCGCAGGAGGCGGCGGACATCGCGGCGTTCATCCTCAGGCAACCGCGTCAAGATCATCCCGGGAAAGAGCGAGATTGGCCGAAGGGAGATCCTCCTGCCGACGTGGCGTATGCCACCACGGCGGCGACGGCTGCCGGTCGGCCGGTGCCACTTGAACGCCCCTTGTTGCCCCGTCGCGTGTCGCCGGATTCTTTGACGTCTCGTTACTGAGCTCACTGATGACTCTACACCACCATACCATGACAACCGGTCGTCGTTCCTTCCTGTCCCGTTTGGTTGGCGTTGGCGCAGCGCTTGGGCTCTCAATGCCGCGCACGGCTGATGCGATTGAGCCTGAGACTGAGGCAAACGCGCGCGCCGCCGCTGATGACCCGTGGATCTCGCGCCTGCGCGGCCCGCACCGTGTGATCTTTCACTCGCATCTGGCCAGCGACGGGATCGCGCTTCGCTGGGCGCAAACCTTCTTAGACACCCAAAAGAAAGCCTACGGCCTTGCCGACGCCGATAGCACGGTGGTCGTGGGGTTCAACGGCCGTGCGATCGGCTTGCTGTTCAACGATGCGATCTGGGGGAAGTATCCGATTGGCGACACCCTGCAGATGCCCGCGACCCGGAACGCGAACACGGTGCTGGTGGCGCAGCTTGCCGCCCGAGGTGTCATCTTTTTGGCGTGCGCTAATTCTATTGCGGCGGCGGGGCAGCGCTTTCTGCCCGAGTCGCAGCGAGGGGACGCGGCGTTACGCACCGCCTTCTCCGATGAGGTGCGGGCGAATCTCCTTCCCAGTGTCGAGGTTGTCCCAGCGATGATTGTGACGCTGCAACAGGCCCAGGACCGTGGGTGTCGGTACATCTATGGCGGCGGCTGATGCAGGGGTAGGCGAGTAGGTCAGCCGAAGCGCGCAACGCGGGCGGCAACCTTAAGGGGTGCCGCCCGTTTTCCGTTAAATGCGGGGGAGGGTCACGCCATGCTGCCCCTGATACTTGCCCTTTTTGTCGCCATAGGACACCTCGGGCGGTTCATCGCCGGTGAAGAACACCACCTGCGCGATGCCTTCGTTGGCGTAAATCTTGGCTGGGAGCGGCGTCGTGTTGGAGATCTCGAGCGTCACATACCCCTCCCATTCAGGTTCGAAGGGCGTGACGTTGGTGATGATCCCGCAGCGGGCATAGGTGCTCTTCCCAACCGTGAGCGTGAGCACGTCCCGAGGAATGCGGAAGTACTCGACACTCCGGGCCAGCGCGAAGGAATTCGGGGGGACGATGCAGACATCGCCCTCGAACTCCACGAAGCTTTTCGGATCGAACGCCTTGGGGTCAACGATCGAGCTCAGGACATTGGTAAAGATCTTGAATTCCCGGGCCACGCGCATGTCGTATCCGTACGAGCTGACGCCGTAGGAGATCACCCCCTCGCGAACCTGACGGTCCTCGAACGGTTCGATCATGCCGTGCTCGCGCGCCATGCGCGTGATCCAGCGGTCGGAGCAGAGTCCCATGAGGAGGGAGGGGAAGAGGTGGCCCGTGCCGAATAGGACCAACCGGTCCACATCGTCGTGCACGATCGGCGGGAAACATAGTCAAAACGCGGCGAGAAGGCGGAGTCTCACCATTCACCGGCCAATTGCCGTTCGCGGGTTACTTCGGCTGGTGAACTCAGCGGTGCACCGTTGAGCGCGCGCGGTCCCTCTGATACCTTACCGCAGCCGCTTTGTGAATTCTTTCACGAGGATGGGCGCGCTGCGGCGCGGCTATCCGTTCGCGCCGACGATGCTACGAAACTATTTGCCCGTTTTGCTCCTGTTGGGTTTTGTCATTCTGAACGCGGTGCTGATTCTCGGCGTCGCGCACCTCACCGTGCGAGCACAACCCACGGCGGTGAAGTCGCAGCCCTATGAGTCGGGGATGAGCCCACTCGGCGACGCCCGAGAGCGGTTCTCGGTGAAGTTCTATCTCGTCGCCATGCTGTTCATTGTCTTCGACATTGAAACGGTATTCATGATTCCGTGGGGTGTGTATTACCGACAGCTCTCCTGTGCTGTGCCATTAGTCGCCGGTGCCTGTCCGGCGGGATCGCTGTCGTTTTTCGGCCTCGTTGAAATGCTCGTGTTTGTCGCGATTCTCGTGGTGGGGTTTGTTTACGTCTGGAAGAAGGGAGCGTTAACGTGGGATTGAACTCTTCCGCGGAGAGCCGCTTGCTTCAGGTCGATGCTGGCGCGCAGGATGGCTGGGTGACCACCCGTCTCGACTTCCTCGTGAACTGGGCGCGTGCTGGTTCGCTGTGGCCGATGCCCTTCGGTACGGCCTGCTGCGCCATCGAATTCATGGCGACCGCTGCCAGTCGCTTCGACCTTGCGCGGTTCGGGATGGAGCGACTCAGCTACTCCCCGCGCCAGGCCGATGTTCTCCTCTGTGCCGGACGTGTGCCGCTGAAACTTGCACCCGTCATTCGACGGATCTATCAGCAAATGCCACAGCCGAAGTGGGTGATTTCGATGGGGGCCTGTGCGTCCACGGGCGGTATGTTTGACAACTACGCCGTGGTGCAGGGGATCGATACGATCATTCCCGTCGACGTATACGTCCCGGGATGTCCGCCGCGGCCGGAAGCACTCATGCACGGCATCATGATGCTGCAAAAGAAGGTGATGCAGGAGCGTTTGAAGGATACCGCGCGTCATGTGGAGATTGTTCCCGACCCCGAGAGCCAGCTCTACATTCCGCCGTCGCGGATCGACGAACTCTCTGAGCCGTTCGGCAACTCGGTGCATCAAACCCGGTCGGCGCCATGACGGTGCCAACGGTGGCACCCACCGGAGCTGACCTCGCGCCTGTGACCACGCAGGCGGCGGTCGCCAGCGACGTGAACGGCTCGCCCATCACGCCAACACACATTGCGCATCGTGGTGGCCCCGTGAATCCTACGGCGGCCGCGTTGAGCGCCCACTTTGGCACGGCGATTGTCCGCACCGAGGTGACCTGGGGGGAGACGACGGTCTTCGTAGCCAACGATGCGCTGCATGCGATTGTCCGGTGGCTCCACGACGAGCCTCGTGAACGCTATGACTATCTGGTTGATGTCACGGCGGTCGAGTATCGCGACGCGGATCGTCCTCTCGAAGTTGTGTGGCATCTTCGTGCCCTTGCGCATCGGCGCTTTTTGCGTCTCAAGGTTGAATTGCCGAAAGGGACGACACTTTCAGTCCCGTCCATTGTGGACATTTACAGCGGGGCCGATTGGCTTGAACGGGAGTGTTACGACATGTTCGGCATTCGCTTCGAGGGGCATCCCGATCTCCGTCGCCTGCTCATGTGGGAGACGTATCGCGAGGGGTATCCGCTGCGGAAAGATTTCCCCTTGCGGGGGCGCTTCAGTCGTGCGGAACAGCTCAAGCAGGCGCTGGCTGCTGACCCCGAAGCCCGGTATTCCATGGAGGAGCTCTCCATTGCGGACGCGTTTCATTCGTTGCCGGAAGACATGAAGCGTCGACTCGCTGAACGGGCAGACAGTCATGACGGTCACGACCGGGTTGGCGAATGAGCGAGCGTCGCACTATTGAAGTGGCACTGGGCACGAGCGGGCTCGACGCCCACGGCATGCCCTTGCGCGCGCCGTTGGTGAGCCACGGTGGGAAAGCGGTTGCGCTCGATCCCTCCATCATGGTGCCGGAACCCGAGATGGGCTCTGATCACATGCTGATCAACATTGGGCCGCAGCACCCCGCCACGCACGGGGTCTTGCGTCTGGTGCTTGAGCTGGATGGGGAAACCGTGGTGCGGTGTATCCCGCACATCGGCTATCTGCACTGCGGTTTTGAAAAGATCGGTGAGTACCGGCAGTACAATCAGATTATTCCGTGGACCGACCGCGAGGACTATCTGAATTCGCCGGGAAACAACGTGGCCTTTGTGCTCGGTGCGGAGCGTCTGTTCGGCGTTGGCATGACGGAGCGCTGCAAGGTGCTGCGCGTCATGCTCATGGAGCTCTCACGCATCATTTCCCATCTGGTGTGGCTCGGCACCACGTCGGTCGACCTCGGCGCGTTCACGCCGTTCCTGTGGCTGTATCAGGAGCGCGAGAACGTGTACAACCTGCTCGAAGGCTGGGTGGGCGCGCGCCTCACCACCACGGCCACGCGTGTCGGCGGGATGGCCGCTGACATTCCGGACGGCTGGCTCGACGGGTTACGCGCCTTTCTTCGCGGCTTTCCCAAGACGCTTGAGGAGTCGGTGCGCATGCTGGAGACCAACGCGATCTGGGCCGGTCGGACCGTTGGCCTTGGCGCGATGAGTGCACAGGAAGCGGTGAACGCCGGGCTGTCCGGTCCCATGTTGCGCGCGTCCGGCGTGGCGTACGATGTCCGAAAGGATTTTCCGTACCTCGATTACGAGACCTACGACTTCGACGTCGTCGTCGGCACGGCCGGTGATGTCTACGATCGGTTCCTCGTGCGTGTAGAAGAGATGCGCCAGAGCGTCCGCATTCTCGAACAGGCGCTGCAGCGGTTGCCCGACGGACCCGTGAACATCAACGATCCTCGACTCATTCTGCCGCCCAAGCACAAGGCAACGAGTGAGATGGAATCGATGATCCACCACTTCAAGCTCGTCATGGAAGGCCCGCGTCCGCCGGCCGGCGAATGTTACGTGCCGGTGGAGAGCCCGAAGGGCGAGAAGGGGTATTACATGGTCAGCGACGGTACGTCGAAGCCGGTGCGCTGGCGCATTCGTCCGCCTTCGTTCGTGAACCTTTCGGCGATTCCGAAGATGGTGGAAGGACATTTGCTGTCGGACGTGATCGCGATCAACGCGAGCATCGACATCGTGATGGGAGAGATCGACCGGTGAGTCATGGACCTTCCGCCAGTGGTGGCGCGCTCGTCGCGGCCCCGCCGCATGGCACGCACCACGATGAACCGCATGCGCCCGTGTTCGTCGGCGACGCGCGCGTCGAACTCGATCGCATTCTGTCTCGCTACCCCACCAAGCAGGCGGTGCTGCTGCCGGCCTTGTGGATGTTGCAGGACGCGCGTGGCTGGGTGAGTGAGGGCGGCATCGAGGAAGTCGCTGCGGCGCTCGACATCACGCCGGCCTATGTGAAGGGCGTGGTCAGCTTCTACACGATGTACCACCAGCATCCCGTCGGTCGCCACTTCATCCAGGTGTGCACCACGACGCCGTGCAACGTGTGCGGTGCCGAAGACGTCGTGAAGTCGCTGCTGGAGCACACGGGCTGTGGCGACCTCGGCCTGACCAGCGCGGATGGCCGCTTCACGGTCGTCGAGGTCGAGTGCCTCGGAGCCTGCGGTTTCGCCACGCCGATCATGATCAACAACGATTTTGTGGAATCGGTGACACCGGAGTCGGTGCCGCGGATTCTGTCGGAGCTGACGTAATGGGGTACCCGCATCCGTCGCATCCGCGTGAGACGCCGATTTTGTCCAAGTACTTCGGCGATCCCGAGGCGCGCACCCTTGCCGGGTGGCGCGCGCGCGGTGGGTATGAGGCGCTCGAGAAGGCGCTCAATACCGACCCGCAGGAATTGCAGACAGTCGTGAAAGATTCCGGCCTCCGCGGTCGCGGTGGCGCCGGCTTTCCAACGGGCATGAAGTGGTCGTTCATGAAGCCCGACGGCAAGACGCACTATTTGTGCTGTAATGCCGACGAATCGGAGCCCGGCACGTTCAAGGATCGTGAGATCATGCGCTGGACGCCGCACGGACTCGTGGAAGGCGTCGCGCTGGCCGCGCACGCGATCTACGCGCAGACGGCGTACATCTACATCCGCGGTGAGTTCACGGAACCCTACGCGCGCGTCTGCGCCGCGGTCGAAGAGGCATATGCCGCCGGCATTCTCGGTCCGAACGCCATGGGTTCCGGCAAGCACGTCGATGTGCACGTGCATCGCGGCGCCGGCGCCTACATCTGCGGCGAAGAAACGGCGTTGATGAATTCGCTGGAAGGACGCCGGGGCAATCCGCGGATCAAGCCGCCCTTCCCGGCCGTCGCAGGGTTATTCGGAAAGCCGACCACCATCAATAACGTGGAGACGCTGACCACGGTTCCGTACATCATCAAGCATGGGGCCGAGTGGTACAAGCAGTACGGTCGTCCCGACAACCCCAAGAGCATCGGTACCAAGCTCTTCTCGGTGTGTGGCAACATTCGGCGTCCCGGCAATTATGAGGTCGCACTCGGATTTCCGTTTAAGGATTTCCTGTATGACCTGTGTGGTGGCCCGCTCGACGGCCGGGAGATCAAGGCTGTGATTCCTGGTGGTTCGTCGGTGCCGATCCTCACACGCGAGGAGGCCGAGGGCGCGGTGATGGATTACGAGGGCTTTGTCGCGTCGGGCACAATGCTCGGATCGGGCGGGGTCATCGTGTTCGACGACCGGCAGGATATGGTGCGGCAGATCGCGCGCCTGACGCGGTTCTACGCTCACGAGAGCTGTGCACAGTGCACGCAATGCCGTGAAGGGACGGCGTGGATTACCCGGATCATGGAGCGCATTCGCGACGGACTCGGCACGGCGGAGGATCTTGATACGCTGGTGGCGATTGCGGACGGGATGAGCGGAAAAACGATCTGCGTGTTGAGTGATTCCTGCGCCACGCCCGTGATGTCCGGCTTGAAGAAGTTCCGACACGAGTTCGAGGCGAAGATCGCGGCGAACCCGTCTGTAGTCACCGTTCCAGGGGCGTTCCGCGCCTCTGCCGCGTGAGGATGTGATGGCTGAGGTCAAGATGGTATCGCTGACAATCGAGGGGCGCCCGGTGACCGTGCCGGACGGCCTGTCCATTCTCGAGGCGGCCAAAACCGTTGGCGTGCTCATTCCCCATTATTGCTATCATCCGGGCTTACCGGTTGCTGGCGTGTGCCGGATGTGCCTCGTCGAAGTCGAGAAGTTCCCGAAGCTCGCTCCGGCGTGTGCGACGTCCGTGGGGGAAGGGCAGGTTGTCCATGTGCACTCGCCGAAAGCGCTCGAAGCGCGTAAGGGCGTCTTGGAGTTCCTGTTGATCAATCATCCGCTCGACTGCCCGATTTGTGATCAGGCGGGCGAGTGTGAGTTGCAGGATTATACCTTCGCTGAAGGGCGGGCGGACTCACGGTATCGCGAGCCGAAGCGCTTTAATCCCGTTGAGGACTTCGGCGGCGATGTGCTGTACGTACCGAACCGCTGCATTCTGTGTACGCGCTGTGTCCGCTTCATGTCGGATGTTGCACAGGAGCCCGTGTTGAATGTGTCGGAGCGGGGTGATCGCGCGTTCATTGGGAAGGCCGAGGGGCACGATCTCACGAATCCGTGGGCGGGGAATGTCGTTGATTTGTGTCCCGTGGGCGCGCTGCTGTCGAAAGACTTCCTGAATCGCGCCCGCGCATGGGAACTGGATCGCGCACCCACCGTCTGTACCGGATGCAGTCAGGGATGCAACGCGGTGGCGGAAACCCGTGACAACGTGGTGGTCCGTCTGAAGCCCCGGGCGAATGATCAGGTGAATCAGTATTACCTGTGCGAAGTAGGCCGTCAGGGCTATCGCGAGTTCAATCGACGCGATCGTGCGGATCAACCTCTCGTGCGTCAGGGGAATGCGCTCACGATTGCGGAGTGGGACGATGCGGTCACGAGTGCGGCGCGCGCACTCGCCGGCCAGCGTGTGCGTGTGCTTGTTTCACCGAATCTGTCCAATGAGGCCCTGTTCCTCTTGGAGCGGATCATTAGGGCGGCAGGGGGGGACGGCGTCTTCCGCCTTCAGCGTGGCGAGGAGTCCGTACTTCCCGGTGCGCCGGATCTCGCCTTGCGGGAGGAGCGCGCGGCGAATGCAACGGCCGCCCGCCTCCTCGGATTTACGGAGGTGCCGTCGGTTGGTCCGGCCATCCGTGAGGGCGATGTCCTCCTGATCGTCGGTGACCAGCTTGAGGGAGTGGATGCCGTCGACCTCGATCGCGCCGCATCCATCGTGTATGTGGGAACCGCGGTTCCCGCAGTCCTCGAGGCACGCGCCGCGGTTGTGCTCCCGGTCACGAATCTCCTCGAGGAAGAAGGGACGTTGACCAATCTGCGTGGACGTGTGCAGCGCTTCCTGCAGGCGAAGGCCGCGCCGGGCGTCGCGCGGCCGACGTGGTATGTCTTGGCCGATCTGCTTGCGGCGGTCGGTGGCGAAGGCCAGTTCTACCTGCCCGCTGAGGTGTTTGCCGCCTTGTCCGCTACGCATGCGCCCTTTGCCGGTTTGGAGTACGAGGCGATTGGGCTTCGCGGATTGTCGCTCGCACCGGCGGGTGTGCCGGTCGGCCCTCGGGAGGGAATTGCGTGATGGGAATGCCTCTCCTGCTGCGGCTCGACCTGATGGGATGGTTCCCGGCGGCTGACCCGCAGCAGCCACCGACGGCGATCGGTACCTATGTCTTGGCGAGCGCAATCAAGATTATGGTGTTGTTCGGGCTTTACATGCTGGGGGTGGCGTTCCTCACCCTTGCGGAGCGCAAGATCGCCGCGTGGATTCAGGATCGCCGCGGACCCAATCGCGCGGGACCAGGCGGTGTGCTACAGCCCGTTGCCGACGGTATCAAGAACTTCATGAAGGAAGAAACCAATCCGGCGCAAGCGGATCGGTGGCTTTTCCTGATCGCACCGGCACTGGCGTTCATCCCCGCCATGCTCACCTGGGCGGTGCTGCCGATCGCCGCATCGCTCCCCACGCCGTGGGGGCTGATCGATATGGCGGTCGCTCCGTTGCCGGTTGGCTTTCTCTTTACCCTCGCGATCTCCTCGCTCGGCGTCTACGGCATTGTGCTCGCCGGCTGGTCGTCGAACAACAAGTATGCCTTGCTTGGTGGACTTCGCTCCAGCGCGCAAATGATCTCCTACGAGATCGCGCTGGGCATGTCCACCATTCCCGTCTTGCTGCTCGCCGGAAATGTTTCCCTGACGACCATCGTGCAGCAGCAGTCGCAGATGGGATGGAACGTGCTCTCGCTCACCGTTGCCTGGTTCACGTTCTTAGTGGCGGCCTTCGCCGAAACGAACCGTCTGCCCTTTGACCTGCCAGAGGCGGAATCGGAGCTGGTCGCCGGGTATCACACCGAATACAGCGGCATGAAGTTCTCGATGTTCTTCATCGCCGAATATGCCAATATGGCCACCGTCAGTGGTCTCACGGCGACCCTGTTCTTCGGGGGATGGGATATCCCCTTTACGCAGTGGGACAATGTCGGACCGTATAGCGTGGTCAAAACGCTGGCCACGATGCTCATGTTCGCGATGAAGACTGGTTTCTTCCTGTTTGTCTTCATGTGGGTGCGCTGGACGGTGCCCCGTTTCCGGTATGACCAGCTCATGTCGCTCGGCTGGAGCGTGATGTTGCCGGTCGCGTTGGGCTACATCGTCGTGATTGCCGCTGCCACCTTGGGACTCGATATGCTCGGGGTCACTCGGGGGCCCACCTTCTCGCTGGCGTTGCTGGCTATGAACGTGGTGCTCCTGATCGTCCTGTTTGCCTGGCTGGATCGTGGGAAGTTGATCAGTCCTGCCAGCGCTCGCGTTGGGCCAACCGACCTTGAGCGCTTGCGTGCAAGGGGATTGGACTTGTCCCGTCGCCAACTCGCAACGCGGGGGGTGCCCCTCCGCGAACCGGCGACGGTGGTGACGATGCTTCCTCCCGAGGGGACCCACTGATGGCCATTGGTGTGAAGGTCATGAACCGGCCGCTCGAGCGGGTGAGCTACGTGCGGGCGACGCTGAAGGGGATGGTCACCACCCTGAAGCACTTGGTCGATCCGCATAAGGTGACGATGCAGTACCCGGAGACGAAGTGGGAGTTGTCGCCGCGCTGGCGTGGTACGCATCGTATGCTCACCACCGAGGACGGGAAGGCTAAGTGCGTGGCATGCGGCCTCTGCCCAACCGTGTGTCCGGCCAACTGCATTAAGCTCACCCCTGGCGAGGACGAGCAGGGTAATCGCTATCCGCTCGTGTTCGAAATCGATGAATTCCGATGCATCTTCTGTGGCTTCTGTCAGGAGGTGTGCCCTGAAGAAGCTATTCATCTCGGACGGCATTATGAGAACGCCGAATTCGACCGTGCATCGTTCGTCTATGATTTGGAGCGACTCATGGCGCAAACGCATCCGGTGAGTGAACTCTGGGATCCTGCTGACCCGAAGGGCGAATGAACGGATTTTACGAGTTTCAGTTCTACCTGTTTTCACTCCTCGCGATTGCGTCGGCCTTGCTGTTCGTCACCAGGCGCAATCCCGTGCCGGCTTCGTTGTGGCTGGTCAACGTGATGTTGGCGCTGGCTGGACTCTATGTGATGCTTGATGCACCGTTTGTCGGAGTCATTCAGGTGCTGGTCTATGCGGGCGCCATCATGGTGGTGTTTGTCTTCGTGGTGATGTTGCTCAATCTTGGTCGGAGCGAAATTACGGATATCCGGTCGCTCGGTGCGCGGCTCGGGGCTGGGATGGTCGGACTCGCGCTGCTTGCGAATCTGCTGGTGGTGCAGCGTCAACACATTCCACGGGTCGCGCTGGCACCATCGGTTGACAATGTGGTCAACGATGTGGCGGCGTCGCTCTTTACCGACTATCTCGTGGCGTTCGAGTTGACGAGCCTCGTCTTGCTGGTGGCCGTCATCGGCGCCGTCCTCCTGGCCAAGAAGCGGGTGCGACTATGATTGCTGAAGCGCTGATCGTTTCGGCGATCCTGTTTGTGATTGGCGTGGTTGGAGTGCTGACCCGCCGGAATGCGATCATTCTGTTTATGTGTGCCGAGCTGATGTTGAACGCCGTGAACCTCAGTTTTGTGGCGCTGGCGAAGATGCACAACGTCACCGGGCAGGTGTTTGTGGTGATGGTGATGACGATCGCGGCAGCGGAAGCGGCCGTCGGTCTTGCCATCTTGATTTCCGTGTTCCGGCACTTTGGCACGGTGGATCTGTCTTCGCTACGGACGCTGCGCGGATGATCCCGACCATGCTTGGCGTCCTCATTCTGCTGCCAGTTCTTGGCTTCCTGATCAACGGGTCTGTCGCGTTCTTCGGGCGTTCGGCGCGCGAACATGGAACCTCAACGGCCCGTCACCCGCTGGTGACCCTCGTTGGACCCGGGGTTATTCTGGCGGCCTTTGCGGTCGCCGTCGTGCTGTTCCGCAACATGCTCGGCGCTCCTGATCAGGTGTTGCACGTCGTGCGCTACGGCCAGTGGATGCCCGTCGGAAATCTGGTGATCGATTGGAGCCTGCAACTCGATCAACTGTCCATCCTGATGGTTCTGGTCATCACCGGTGTTGGTTCGCTCATCCATCTGTTTTCGGTGGGCTATATGCGCGAGGATGCCAGCTACGCCCGGTACTTTGCGTATCTCAATCTCTTTGTGGCCTTCATGCTGCTCCTCGTGCTGGGTGGCAGCTATCCTGTGCTCTTTGTGGGCTGGGAAGGTGTGGGATTGGCGTCGTACCTCCTGATTGGTTTCTGGTTCAGCGACCGGGCCAATGCCGAGGCCGGCAAGAAGGCGTTCGTGGTCAATCGTGTCGGCGACTTCGGTTTCCTCGTGGCGATGTTCCTGATCTGGGTTACCACGCAGCAGCTGGACTTCATCGGTGCTCATGCGACCCTCAGCGGCATGGCGGGGACCCCGGTCGTGCTCGCGATCGCGCTGTTCTTGTTCATCGGCTGCGCAGGGAAGAGTGCGCAGTTACCGCTGTACATCTGGTTGCCGGACGCCATGGCCGGTCCGACCCCGGTGTCCGCGCTCATTCATGCGGCGACTATGGTCACGGCCGGGGTGTATCTGGTTGCGCGTGCCGCACCGATTTTCTCCGGTGCTCCCGAGGCGTCATTGATTATGACGGCGGTTGGTGCGCTCACGGCGCTGTTCGCGGCAACGATTGCGCTGCGCCAGTGGGACATCAAGAAGGTGCTGGCGTACTCCACCGTGTCGCAGTTGGGTTACATGTTCATTGGCGTGGGAAGCGGCGCGTACACGGCCGGTGTGTTCCACCTGGTGACGCATGCGTTCTTCAAGGCGTTGCTTTTTCTCGGCGCCGGTTCCGTTATTCATGCCATGCATGAGGCCTACCATCACACCCATCGGGACGATGATCCACAGGATCTCCGGAACATGGGCGGGCTGGCTACCTACATGCCGACGACGGCGGTGGCGATGACGTTGGCGACGTTAGCCATCGCCGGCATTCCCCCGCTTGCCGGCTTTTTCTCGAAAGATGAGATCCTTGCGGCGGTGTTCGCCCGTGCCCATGGCAGCCCGCTCAGTAGCGCGTCGCTCCTTGGCGTTCCGGGTAGCGTGGTGCTGTATGGGGCGTACGCGGTGGGCGTCGTCACGGCGCTGCTGACGGCCGTGTACATGACGCGCATGCTCCTGTTGACATTCTACGGCGCGAATCGGACCGGGGAGGCTGAACGGGCGAAGCTGCACGAGGCTCCTGCGGTGATGACCGGGCCGGTGGTGCTGCTCGGTGTGCTCACCGTGTTCGGCGGGTGGCTCAACTTGCCGGCGCTCATCCCCATCGGACCGGTCGCACGGCTTGAGCAGTGGCTGGCGCCGGTGACAGGTGGAAGCGCAACACGTCTTGCGGGCAATGGGCATCTGGATCATACAACGGAATTGGGGCTCGTGACCGTCGCCATAACCGTCGCCGTGCTCGGCATTCTGGTTGCGCTGTTTCGCTATCGCCGACCGCTGCCGGACAAAGCGCATGCACCGGTTGACGACGGCCTACTCGCGCGCGCCTACCACGTGGATAGTTTGGTTGATGCCTTGGTGGTGCGCCCCATCTCCGCGTTTGCCGGTATCGTGTTAGGCCGCGGTGTTGAGACGGGTGTCGATCGCTCATTCAGTGCTGGGGGCTCATTGTTGTCGCGAACCGCCGCCCTGGTGGGAAGTAAGCTTCAGGATGGAGACGTGGGTAAGTATGCCTGGCTGTTGGCGGCCGGCGCCCTCGCACTCCTCGCTGCCCTCACCCTTCGCTGACGATGCGCGATCTCCTCCTCTCTGTCGGCGCCGCTTCCTGGGTTTTGCCGGCGATGCTCTGTTGGCCGGTTGTGGCAGCGATCGTGGTTCGTTTTGCTGGGCGTGACATGTCGCGGAATGAGGGCGGCATGGAGGCACCCAGTGGCGGTCCGGACGCCCGGACACTCACCTTGGCTGCACTGTGCATTGAAGCGCTGCTCAGCCTCGCGGTATGGGTGTTGTACGAACCGTCCGTGGCAGGCTGGCAGCTGCGTGTCGACCTGCCATGGCTTTCCGATCTCGGTGCGACCATCAGTCTCGGCGTGGATGGTCTGTCGCTTCCCATGGTGGTCATGACGGCGCTTGTTCTGCCGCTGGCATTTCTTGGGTCGTGGCAGAACGTGCGGGTACGTACGCCCGCCTTCGGCGCGCTTGCCCTGATGCTGACGACGGGATTGATCGGGGTGTTCCTCACCCTTGACCTGTTGGCGTTCTATGTGGCGTGGGAGCTGATGCTCATTCCGACCTACTTCCTGATCGGGGTGTGGGGGACGAACGGACAAGCCCGCGCGAGCCTGCGCTATGTGCTGTTCACGCTGGTGGGCTCCTTGCTCATGTTGGTCGCCATCGTGTCGCTGTGGAATGTGGGCGGCAGTACCTCGTTTCACCTTGATCACCTCATGGCCCAGCTGCTCACGCCGCGCACGCAGCTCTGGATGTTCGGTGCCTTTTTTCTGGCCTTTGCCGTGAAGTCGGCGCTGGTGCCGTTCCACACGTGGCTCCCGGATGCGCAGGGCTCCGCACCCACGTTTGCCGCGGTAACGCTCGGCATGAAGGTCGGTGCGTATGCGATCCTTCGTTTCGCGATCCCGCTTTTTCCGGCCGCGGCGATGGAGCCGACTATCCGCGGCACGATTCTCGTGCTTTCGGTGATTGCTATTGTGTACGGCGCCCTGCTGGCCATGGCGCAGCGGGATATGAAGCGCATGGTCTCCTACATTGCTATCAGCCACCTTGGGTTCATCATGCTTGGCTGCTTCGCACTCACGCAGCAGTCGGTCCAGGGGGCCGTCCTGTCGATTGTGAATAGCGGGATTTCCACCTCGGCGCTGTTCCTCCTCGTGGGCATGCTCGAGGATCGACGCGGGACGACGGACATGGCGGAATTCGGTGGCCTTGCTCGCGTTGTGCCGATGTTCAGTGTGATGCTGGCGTTGGTGATGCTGTCCACCATTGGCCTTCCGGGGACGAATGGCTTCATTGGGGAATTCCTCGTGCTCGTTGGCACCTATGCGGAGCGTCCGGTCCTTGCGGTCATCGCAACGAGCGGCGTGATATTCGCGGCCGCCTACGGGTTACGTGCTTTACAGCGCATCCTCTTTGAGCCCCTCAATACCGCCACCAATGGAACGCTCACTGACTTCACGGTGCGCGAAGGTATCTTGATGGCGGCGTTTGCGGTCGCCATCGTGGCGCTTGGCTTGCGCCCTCAACCGGTCCTGGCGCGCAGCGACCGTGCGTCACAAGGCCTCATCGAATCCGTGCGCTTCGGTCCCAACGCGGCGCCTTCGCTTCCTAACGTCTCTGTGGTCCGCTGATGGGCGCTACACTTTCAGCTGGCGCGCTCGTTCGCGCACTTGCTCCCGAACTCCTGCTGTCCGCTGGTGCCCTGGTCATGTTGCTGGCGACGGTGTGGATTCCACAGCGTAACGACGCGGCGATGGCGGAGGGCGCGGAAAAGACAAGTGCGATCGCGCGCATCGGGATTGTCCTCTGTCTGCTGGTGGGGTTGGCGGTCATGATCGCGTGGGGGGACGGTGTCCGCGGCACGCCCGATCACCGTATTGCGGGCGATGGTTTCCGGTGGGGCATCGACCTGGTCATTTTGCTTGGTACCGTGCTGGCGCTCATGTTGTTGGACGCCGAGCATCACCGGAGCGCAGCGTTCAGTCCCGAAGTGCCGGTCTTAATGTTACTGGCAGCAGCGGGAATGATGGTGTTGTCCGCGGCGCGGGACTTGATGTTTGTCTTCCTTGGTATCGAACTGATGTCGCTTGCGATCTACGTGTTGGCCGGTGTGAACCGGCGCAGTGCGCGTGGGGCGGAATCGGCTGTGAAGTACTTTCTGCTCGGTTCCGTCTCGACCGGGTTTTTGCTCTACGGCATTGCGCTGTTGTACGGGGCCACGGGCAGTACTCGATTGGTGGATATCGCGCAGTGGGTGTCGGCGAATCCTGAGCTTGGGCCCATGTTCATTGTCGGTACCGGGCTCTTGCTGGTGGGGTTTGGATTTAAGGTTGCTGCGGCGCCGTTTCATTTATGGACACCGGACGTGTACGATGGCGCGCCATTGCCCATCACCGCGTTTATGTCAGCCTGTGTGAAGACCGCGGCCTTTGCGGTGTTTGCGCGCGTCATGCTTGAGGCCATGGCAGGCGCTGCCGAGCGGTGGCATCCGGTGATGTGGTGGTTGGCTGTGATCACCATGATCACGGGGAACGTCCTGGCGCTCTCGCAGCGGAATTTGGTGCGGATGTTGGCCTATTCCAGCATCGCACATGCAGGCTACCTCCTCGTGTCCATTGTTGTCTCCTCGCCCGCCGGTGCAACGGCGCTCGTGTTCTATGCCATGTCCTACACGTTGAGTACGATGGGGGCGTTTGGCGTATTGATGGCAATCAATGGCGGTCGTGACAGATCCCCAACGCTTGATGATGTGGCGGGGCTGTGGCTCGTCCGTCCGTGGCTTGCCGTGGCTATGTCCGTGTTCTTGCTGGCCTTGATGGGTATGCCGATTGTCGGGGGCATGGGCTTCTTTGCCAAGTGGTACCTGTTGCAGGCAGCGCTTCAGGCCACCACGCCGCAAACGGTGTTGGCCGTCATTGTTGTCCTCAGTAGCGCGGTCTCCGCTGCGTATTACTTGTCGGTGGTGGGCGCGATGTTCATGCGTTCGCGTCCGCTCGATCAACCGGTGCCGTCGATGACACCCATGGGACAGTCGCTTATCGCTGTCACCTGTGTGCTCGTGCTGGTGCTCGGTATGTATCCAACGCCAATGATCGAATTGGCGCGCCGAGCCGTCCCCGGCGAGGCTGGTGTATCTGGGGCGCCCACCTCCAGTGGAGCGCCGCGGCTGCAAGCGGCCAGCGTGCGCTGATGTTCGCTATCCTCCGGCGTGGCCCCGCGTCCATCCTTTCGTTGTCGAGCGCCCGTTATGACGATTGATCAGACCATCTTCCGGCAGTATGACGTGCGCGGCATCGTGGGCATCGACCTTACCGAGGAGGTCGCCTACGGCATCGGGCGCGGGTATGCGGCGTACCTGGCCGCGCGCGGTATTGTGGGGGCCGTTGCGGTGGGGCGCGACAACCGGCCGAGTGGTGATGCGCTGCACGCCGCGCTTGTGCGTGGGCTGACGGAGTGCGGCGTCGATGTGGTTGATGTAGGGGTCGTGCCGACGCCGCTGTTGTACTGGACCTTACATCACGAACCGGTCATCGGCGGAATCCAGATAACCGGATCCCACAATCCCCCCGAGTACAACGGTTTCAAGATGTGCGTCGGTACGGGATCGATGCATGGCGAAGCCATTCAGGCGCTCTTCCGGCTCATTCGCGCGGACGTCTTCCCCTCCGGAGCGGGTACGGTGCGGCAGGTGCCTGTGATCGACCGGTACGTCAGTGATATCGCGGCCCGCGTCGGCCGGATTTCCCGTCCGGATGGAACGCCGCTCAAAGTGGTGTATGACTGCGGGAATGGGGCGGCTGCCTTGGTGGCGCCGCAGCTGATGTCGGCGCTTGGCGTCGACGCCGTCGGTCTGTTCACCGAGAGCGATGGCACGTTTCCTAATCATCATCCTGATCCCACCGTTCCTGAAAATCTTGAAGACTGTATTCAGGCGGTCAGGGAAACCGGTGCGGAAATTGGTGTGGCGTTTGATGGCGATGCCGATCGGATCGGCGTGGTGGATCGCGACGGTCGCATCATCTGGGGCGATCACATTCTGATTCTGTATGCGCGCGATGTGCTCGCCCGAACGGGTGTGGGGCAACCCATCATTTTTGATGTGAAGTGTTCACAGGCACTGACCGATGGGATTCAACAGGCGGGTGGCGTACCGGTGATGTGGAAAACCGGACATTCCCTCATCAAGGACAAGATGAAGGCCATGCACGCGCCGATCGCCGGTGAGATGTCGGGACACATGTTCTTTACTGAAGGGTTTTACGGGCACGATGATGCGTTGTATGCGGCGGCCCGATTGCTGCGCATTATTGCGGACTCCGGGAAGCGCATTGATGAGCTGCTGGCAGACGTACCGCCTTTCGTGTCCACGCCGGAGTTGCGCATTGAGACGGATGAGGTGGCGAAGTTTGCCATTGTGGCCCGGGCTGCACAGCACTTCGGTGCGACGCATGAGGTGATCGATGTCGACGGCGTGCGGGTGTTGTTTGGCGACGGGTGGGGACTCCTGCGCGCGTCGAACACGCAGCCCGTTATCGTAGCCCGCTTTGAGGCGAGCTCGGCCGAACGGTTGGCGGAGATTCGTGGGGTGATGGAACGCTGGTTGCACACGCAGGGCGTATCGCTGTGATGGCGCAACCGGTTCCCTGAGATGAGCGCACGCGGCGGACTGTTCCTCGGTCTGGCGATGGTGGCCGCGTTGCTCCTCCTTGGACGCGCGGCGACCGCCTTGGTCGTCGATCACGCGTGGTTCACGGCGATGGGGCTGCCGGGATTATTCTGGGAACAGGTGATGGATACTGCCGTGCTCCGAGGGGGCGCGTGGGCCGTCGGTGCGCTGTTTGCGTTTGCCAATCTCCATGCGGTGCGTCGCACGATTGTCGCCGTTGCGGTGCCATCCCGGGTGGCGAATATCGAACTGGTCTCGATGATTTCCGGTCAGCGGCTGCTGGCCGTCACGGTGCTGCTGGCGATGGTGCTCGGTGGGGCGCTGGCGATGCCGCTCACCAATTGGGTTGATCTGGCGCAATTACGGCATGGATTGCCCTTCGGGGAGATTGAGGGGGTGCTCGGGCGCGATCTGGGCTTCTACGTCTATTGGCTGCCCGTAGAAGAGACCCTGTATCTATGGTCGCTCGTTAGCGTGGTCTCGTGTACCGCACTGGTGGTCATCCTGTACGCGCTGACCCGGAGTTTGCGTATGGAGGGCCGTCGCGTCGCAGCTTCCACGCACGTACGACGCCACCTGAGTGCGCTTGGCGCCATGGTCCTCCTGTTGCTGGCCTGGAGCTACCGCCTTGATGCCTTCGACCTCTTGCGGCAGGGGAGTGGGCCAGATGGACTATTTGTCAAAATCGACCATCGGGTGGCGCTGCGGATGGATCACGTCTTGTCCGTTGGCAGTGCCGTCGCGGCCATGGTGGTGCTTCGCACGGGCTGGGTTGGACAGCTGCGAGCGGCATTCCTCACGCTCACGCTGATTCTCGTGGCGGCGCTTGGCTTACGGCACGCCGCACCGATGGTGCTGGCTCGAACGCGTCTGCTCGGCGACCCCGCAACACGGGATTTCGACTACATCGCGTCGCGTGCGCTGTACAGCCGACGTGCCTTTGATGTGGACGGGATTCGCTTCGTCGGTGCGGACTCCTCGGTAACGCGGCTGGAGCGCGCGACCCTGCCGGTACGAATGAGCCTTTGGGATCGTCGCTCGGTGGCGGCCGCCATGCCGGTTGCTCGTGCAGGCGGTGACGGTCCCCGTGACGCCCGTGCAACCGTCCCGCTCGCGGTTGACCTCGTCCCGATGAGCTGGACCGTCATGGACAACCGGCTCAGTGCGCTGGTCGTGCGTCGGCCGGTTGATGGAGCAGGGGACTGGCGGGTGTCGGTCTTCGACGCCACCGCCCAGACGCTGCTGGACCGCCCCGAGGAGGCGTCTGAGCGCGCGGGACGCACGTCCGTGCTGGTGGGTCCGGGACTGCGCGATCCTCTCCTGGTCGACGCCACGCGTTCCCCGCAGGTGGTTGGGGTGTCGCTGGCGTCGCTACGGGCCCGAATCGCCCATGCGTGGGCGCTTCGGGATCTCTCGTTGCTCCACGCCGACAGCGCGCTGGCCGAACCGCTGTTGCTCTCACACCGTGATGTCCGCGATCGCGTGGCGCGGCTGGCGCCTGTGTTTGCTCAGGCCAACGAGGTGCTTCCGCTCCGTTACGACGGGCGCGTGTTCTGGACGCTTCATCTGTACAGCGTGTCGGATCGGTACCCGTTGAGTCAGCGCTGGCAGTTCGCATCGGGCATCTACAGTTATTACCGACTGGCGGCGACGGCGGTTATCGAGGCGGCCACCGGTCGGGTACGACTCGTGGCCGCTCCGCGCGCGGACGCCCCGACGCGTACGTGGATGGCGCGGTTCCCCACGTTATTCGCTCAGGCTGGTGAACTGCCTGCTGCGATCCTGGCGCAGTTGCCGCCGGCCAATGAGAGTGCGGTGGCGCAGATTGAGACCTTCGCACGGTACGGTTTGCCGCGCGAACGTTCCGTCCTCCGGCATCTGCCGGACAGTGCCTTGATCGGCGGTGCACCGGCGCCGCATTGGATCGGGAACGCCGGTGAGCGCCGCGTCGCGTGGAGCGTGCCGCTGATTGACGGCGGTGATCAGATCAGTGGGATCGTCACAGTTTCTGGAGGGCAGGAGCGGCAAACGTGGTGGGATTCGACCTCGAGTCCACGGAACCGTTGGCGGACCATGGCCGAACGGTTGCAGATTGCGATCGACAGCATGCAAGGAGCCGTTGGGGATGGGCCGGGTCGTGGCTCGCGTGGGAAAGCCGGACGCGTGAGCGCCGTGATGACCGCGGATGGCGTGCTGCTGCTGCAGCCACTCCTCAGGGTTCAGGACGATGGCTCCACCACGGTGTTGCGGGTCGCGACCACCGATGGTCGTCGCGTGGGGGGCGGCGCCACCGTGGGCGAGGCATTAGGGCAGTTCAGTGATGTGCCGGTGGCGACAGGACCTTCTGCCATCGCGGGGGGCGGGCAGGACTCGTCGGATGCGGCGCGACGTTGGTATGCTACACTGCGCGCCGCACTACGCCGTGGCGATTGGGTGCAGTTCGGTGCAGCGTTTGACAGCCTGGGCCGCGTATTGGAACGACCGCCGCCATGAACGCGGCCGTGTTTGGCAGCGCCGGTTCACGGTGCCGGACACGTATGGGCGCGCGTGGTACGACAGGCGGGTTGCTGTCGTCTCGTACGGCCAGCTAGCATTGAACCGCTGACATTCCTCGATTCGGAGAACGCGTGAACCTACACGAGTATCAGGCGAAGGAGCTGTTGCGGGCGGCCGGTGTGCCGATCCCGCCCGGCGAGATCGCCACGACGCCGGAACAGGCGGAAGCCATTGCCCAGCGTTATGGCGTTGCAGTCATGGTGAAGGCGCAGGTCCACGCCGGTGGCCGCGGAAAGGCGGGCGGCGTGAAGTTCTGTCCGACGCCGGAAGCGGCCAAGGAAAAGGCGACCGCCATCCTCGGCATGACCATCAAGGATCTGACCGTTGAGAAGGTGCTCGTCACGGTCGCGGCGGACATCGGCTCCGAAGCGTACGTCGGCATTATCGTTGACCGGGCGACCAAGAAGCCGGTGTTCATGGTGAGCGCGGCCGGTGGCATTGACATCGAAGAAGTCGCGGCCAAGACGCCGGAGCTGATCCTGTATCACCCGGTCGACACGCGCTACGGCCTGTTGTCGTTCGAAGCGATGCGCATGGGATTCTTCCTGTTCAAGGACGTCAAGCTCGCGCGTCAGGCGGCAAAGATCATGCAGCAGCTGTACACGGCGTTCATGAACGCCGGCTGCTCGCTCGCCGAAATCAATCCGCTCGTGCTCACGCCAACGGGTGAACTGATTGCGGTTGACGGCAAGATGGTCATCGACGACAACGAACTCGATCGCCGCCCCGAGATCGCCGCCCTGCGCGACGAGTCGTCGGAAGCGCCGAGCGAAGTTGATGCGCGGAATTCGAACCTCACGTTCATCAAGCTCGACGGCAACGTGGGCTGCGTGGTCAATGGTGCGGGACTCGCCATGGCAACGATGGATCTCGTGAAGTACTACGGCGGCGACCCGGCCAACTTCCTCGACATTGGCGGTTCGTCGAATCCGGAGAAGGTTGTGAACGCGCTCCGCATCATCACGTCCGATCCGAACGTGAAATGCATTCTGTTCAACATCTTCGGCGGCATTACGCGCACCGATGACGTGGCCAATGGCATCGTCACGGCGACCAAGGCGAATCCGCTCAAGGTGCCCATCGTCATCCGTCTCACTGGCACCAACGAGGAGATCGCCGTGAAGATTCTGCAGGACAACGGCTTCTCGGCGTCGAACGACATGGATGCGGCCGTGCAGCGCGCCGTCGAGCTCGCCACGACGGGAGGTGCCGCGTGAGCATCTTCATCGACAACGGCACGAAGTTGATCGTGCAGGGCATTACGGGCCGCGACGGCTCGTTCCATGCCAAGCAGATGATGGAGTACGGCACGCAGGTTGTGGCCGGCGTGACGCCGGGCAAGGGTGGCCAGATGTTCGAAGGCACCGTGCCCATTTTCGACACCGTGTACGACGCCGTGCAGGCCACGGGCGCGAACACGTCCGTCATCTACGTGCCGCCGATGTTTGCGGCCGATGCCATGATGGAAGCCGCCGCCGCCGGTGTGAAGCTCGTTGTGTGCATCACGGAGGGCGTGCCGGTGCTGGACATGACCAAGGTGTATCCGTACGTCAAGGAACACGGCGCACGGTTGATCGGGCCGAACTGCCCGGGGCTGATCACGCCGGGGCAGTCGAAGGTTGGCATCATCCCGGGACGGATCTGCACGCCAGGGCACGTCGGCGTGGTGAGCCGCTCTGGGACGCTGACGTACGAAATCGTGAATCAGCTCACGAAAGCCGGAATCGGTCAGAGCTCGTGTGTGGGCATCGGTGGGGATCCGATCAACGGCACGAACTTCATCGATTGCCTTGCGGCGTTTGAAGCTGATCCGCAGACGAAGGCCGTGGCCATGATGGGCGAAATTGGAGGCACCGACGAGCAGGAGGCGGCGGCGTTCATCAAGGCTCACATGACGAAGCCGGTGGTTGGGTTTATTGCCGGCCAAACGGCTCCGCCGGGTCGCCGTATGGGTCATGCGGGAGCGATTATCTCCGGCTCGGAAGGCACGGCAGCGGAGAAGATCGAGGCGTTCCTTGCGGCTGGGATGGGCGTGGCGAAGCGTCCGGTCGATTTCGTGGACCTGATCAAGGCGCGTCTCGCATAAGCTCGCGCGCCGTGATGTAGCTGTCGGGTGGGGGGCGGGGCGGTCACCGAACACGTGATTCGCCCCGCCTTCGCGTTAGGCCCCCTCTCCGACGTATCGTTGGGTCGCCAGATTCCTGTTATGCCCTCCACTCCACAACGGCTCGCGGACCTGCTGGTCCCTTCTCGCATTTGCATGCCGCTGCTGGCGGGATCTGTGGCCGATGCGGCCGCCGCGCTCTGCGAGCTGCTGGACCACAGCGGAGCGCTCTCCCATGCCGATTTGCTGCGCGAACGGATCGAAGAGGCGCGCAGTGAAGACATCGTAGGGCTCGCCGATCGTGGATTTGTCCTCCACTATCGCACGGAGGCGGTGCGTGACGTGGTCGTGGCGATCGGGATCGCGCCGCAGGAGGTGGTGCGTGTGCTGGACGACCAGTCCCTGCAGCGGGGCCGCGTCGTAGCGTTGGTGTGTGCCCCTCCACGCCAGATGGCCCGCCACCTGCAGGTGGTGCGCGCCCTGGTGCGCGTCCTTGCGAATCCGGACAGTGTCGCGGCGGTCCTGGCCACGGAAACGCCCGCCCAGGTGCTCATGCTGCCCCAGTTCACGGGGAAGGAGCTCCCCGCCCAGCTTACGGTGCGGGAACTCATGTCGGAGCGTCCACGGACCGTTGGCCCCGAAGTGCCGCTCCGGAGCGCCGTCCTCGAAATGCTGCGGGCGGGCCTCGGCGGGCTCCCGGTGGTGGACGAATCACACCGGGTGATCGGCATGTTAAGTGAACGGGAGCTCTTGCGGGATCTCCTGAGCCATTATCTTCCTCGCGCCGGGGGTGCGAACGCACTCCAGCCGCCAGCCGCGGCGCGGCGCACGGTGCGCGACATCATGACCCGTCAGGTCCTGTGTGTGGCGCCCGAGCAGCCGATTGCTGAGGTGGCGTCCCTGATGCTCAACAAGGACGTCGACCGGGTGCCTGTGGTGAAGGATGACCGACTGGTCGGCTTCCTCACCCGCGGGGACATCGTTCGCAAATTGATCGGATCCTAACCTATGGCTGGTCGTCGTACTCTTACCATCGTCAAGCCGGACGCCTTTGCCAATGGCAAAGCCGGCCTCATTCTCGCCTTACTCGAGCAGTCGGGCTTTACCGTACAGGCGGCGCGCGTGATGCATCTCACCACGTCGCAGGCCGCTGATTTTTATGCGGTGCATCGTGAGCGTGGATTCTTCGGCGAGCTCGTGGAGTTCATGTCAAGTGGCCCGTGCATGCCGCTGGTGTTGGAGCGCGATGATGCCGTCGCCACGCTCCGGACGGTGATTGGCGCCACGGATCCGGCCGAAGCCGCCGAGGGCACGGTGCGGAAGCTGTATGCGGAGTCGAAGGGACGGAATGCGATTCACGCGTCCGATTCGGACGAGAATGCGGCCGTCGAGGCGGCCTTTTTCTTCGCCGGCGCCGACGTCCTCGCGCGCTAAGCGACGGGATGATCTAACTTGCGGTCGGCGCGGTACTTGGAGGCGCCGGCTGGAAGCGGACAAGGAGAGTGGGAGCCCTTGTGTGTCAGGGGCTCCCACTCTACGTTACACGGCTATGCTGTGCTTTGACATCCGGAGTCTGGAAGCCCGTGCGGCGAGCGTTGATGGAGTGCTCGACCCATCGGATCCAGTGTGGGAGGCGGACGACACGCGCCCGGCTGGTGCCGGTGTGTGGGTAACCGGCCGACTCTCCGCTGCGGGTCACGGCCGCTTTTATCTCAGCGGTCGGTTGGAAGGAGCGGCCATCACGGACTGTCGGCGTTGCCTGGCTGAAGTGACGGTTGCTGTATCGGAAGACGTCCATATGCTGTTCGCGGAATCGAGCCTTGACGACGCGGACGACCAGGACGGATTCCCGTTCCCTGCTGGGGCGCGTGAATTAGACCTGTGTCCGGCGGTGCGGGAGGAGTGGCTTCTGGCCGTTCCCTCATTCGCGCTCTGCCGGGAGGATTGCCAGGGCTTTTGCGCGACCTGTGGTGCCGATCGCAACACCGGGGCATGTACCTGTGCTCCTTCTCCCGATCCCCGTTGGGCCGGACTGCGCGAACAGCGCAGCTCCGACGCTTAAACGGTTCTTTTTGTCTCGAACGTTCAGGTCAGAGTCCCATGGCCGTACCGAAGCGCCGTACCTCGAAGCGGCGGAAGCGCGCCCGCAACACCCATAAGGTTGCGCCCGCCATCGTCATTCAGTCGTGCCCGCAGTGCGGCACGATGAAGCGTCCCCACCGCGTGTGCAACGAGTGTGGGTTTTATGCGGGTGAGCAGCGGGTAACTGCGCAGGAAGCGTAAGTTTGGCGCGCATTGCCGTGGATGCCATGGGGGGAGACTTCGCCCCCCGGGCCCCCATCGCCGGCGCACTCCAAGCGCTTGGAGCGCTGCCTCCGCAGCATCACATTGAACTGGTGGGACAGACCTCGGTCATCGAGGCGGAGCTCCGGGACCTTTGGTCTGGGGATTTCGCCTCTCTGTCTCACGTCCGTGACCGCGTAACGATCGTCGAGGCGCCGCAGGTCATCGCGATGTCCGACAAACCGTCGGTTGCGCTGCGCAGTAAAACCGACAGTTCGATGGTGGTGGGGATTCGACGCGTTGCGGAGGGTCATGCTCACGGCTTCGTGTCCGCTGGCAACACGGGGGCGCAGATGGCGGCCTCCCTCATGCACCTGAAGTTGCATCCGGGGCTCACGCGCCCGGCCATTGGAACCCTGTTTCCGACGGCCCAATCCCCTATTTTGGTGCTCGATTCCGGCGCGAACATGGACTGTTCGCCAGAAGAGCTCGTCCAGTTCGCGCGCATTGGCACCGTGTACGCGCGGGCCTTGCTCGGCCGTGCCAATCCCGCAGTTGGCCTGCTCTCGGTGGGAGAAGAGCCGGAAAAGGGGAATGCGACCGTCAAGGAAGCGCATCAGCGGTTGCTTGGCGCTGGGCTGAATTTTCTCGGTAACGTCGAGGGGCGCGACATCCCCAACGGAGCCTGCGACCGTGGCGTCATCGACGTCGTGGTGTGTGATGGGTTTACCGGCAACGTGCTCCTCAAGTTCTACGAGAGCATCGGCCCCATGCTGATCGGGATGGTCGCGAAGGTCGCGGGGCTCGACGCCCGCGCTATCGCCCGCTCGCTCACCCAGCTCGATGTTGATGAGCAGGGAGGGGCGCCGCTGCTCGGCGTGCGCGGGGTCAGCATCATTTCGCACGGGAAGAGCTCGCCGCGCGCCATTGAGAACGCCATCATGGTCGCGCTTCGCGCGTACGAGTCGGGGATGTCCGACGAAATCGGTCGTCGCCTTGCGGAGTCACTGCCCACCACGTCCGGCACCGCCCTATGAAACGTCCGATCGCGTATATCGCCGGGACAGGTCACGCTGTCCCGAAGAACATCATGACCAACGCGGATATCGCGGCGATGGGGCTGGAAACGAATGACGAGTGGATCGTCGATCGCACCGGCATCAAGCAGCGCCATATTGCGAAGGATGGCGAAACGCTCACGTCGCTCTCCGCCGACGCGTCCCGCCTTGCGATGGCGCGCGCTGGGGTCCAACCTGGTGAGATCGACGTCATTATTCTTGGCACGGCCACGCCCGATCACCTGCTCCCGGCCACGGCCGTCGAGATTCAGACGGCGCTCGGATGTACGCGGGCCGCGGCTTTCGACATCTCAGCCGCCTGCTCTGGGTGGCTGTACGCGGCCATCATGGGCGAATCATTAATCGCCAGTGGGTCGGCCGATACCGTTTTGGTGGTGGGCGCGGAGAAGCTCAGTTCGATCGTGGATTGGACCGATCGGAACACCTGTATTCTCTTTGCCGATGGGGCAGGGGCGACCGTGCTACGCCGCAGCAAGGAGCGGGGCAGCCCCAAGGGTGTGCTCTCGTCCTTTATGCGCTCCGATGGCGCCCTCTCTGAGTTGCTCTGGCGCCCGGCGGGTGGCGGCGCGGAGCCCTTCTCGCCGGAGGTATTCGAGCAGAAACGCCACTACGTGCGGATGGCCGGCCGAGAGGTCTTTAAGCATGCGGTGCGTTCTATGGCCGAGGCGACCGATCGCGCGCTTGATAGTGCCAAAATCACAGCCGCCGACGTCGATCTGCTGATCCCGCATCAGGCCAATGTGCGAATCATTGAGGCCACCGCGAAGCATGCGGGCATCTCCATGGATAAGGTGTTTGTGAACGTCGATCGCTTCGGTAACACCTCCGCGGCGTCCATCCCCATCGCCTTGGACGACGCGATGGCGCAGGGGCGCATAAGGGAAGGCTCCACGGTGCTCTTCGTCGCCTTCGGCGCCGGGTTTACCTGGGGATCGATGGTCGCTCGCTTCTGAGCGCCACGGTTTCCTCATCAGAGATGTCAAGCCAGATGGAATACGTACTCCTGCTGCCAGGCCAAGGGTCGCAGAAGGTGGGCATGGGGCAGGACCTTGCGGCGGCCTTTCCCGCCGCACGCGAGGTGTTTGCCGCGGTGGACGAGGCGGTCGGCGCCGCGATCTCGACCCTCGCGTTCTCCGGCCCCTCAGACGAGCTCACGCGCACGTTGAACGCGCAGCCGGCGTTGCTGGCCCACAGTGCGGCGGTGTGGGCGGTTGTGCGAGAGGCGATTGGTGCGCGCGTGTGCGCGGCGGCCGGCCACTCGCTTGGTGAGTTTTCGGCCTATCATGTGGCGGGCGCGATTGACGTCGACGCAGCCGCTCGGATCGTGCGTCGACGCGGCGTGTTGATGTACGAGCAAGGGATGGCCCGCCCGGGGGCGATGGCGGCTATCCTCGGGGTGCTGACCACCTCCATCGACGACGTGTGCGCCCAGGCGACGCGCGAGTGCGGGCAGGTGGTGCCCGCCAACTTCAATAGCGACGAACAGGTCGTGATTTCCGGCGAGGTGGCCGGCGTGGAGCGGGCGATGGAGCTGGCGAAGGCGTCTGGTGCCAAGCGCTGCCTCCTCCTACCGGTCAGTGGTGCCTTTCATTCGCCGCTCATGGAACCGGCGGTCGCCGGGCTCTCGGAGGCGCTGAGGGCCGAACAGTGGCGTGATCCGAACTTCCCCATCGTGGCCAATGTGCACGCGGAGCCCGTGGTGTCGGCGGTTGCCGCCCAGGAACTCCTCCTGCAGCAGTTGACCGCACCCGTGCAGTGGACGCGCATCTGCCGACGGCTGGTCGCTCAATACCCCAATGCCACTTTCGTCGAGATGGGCAGTGGGGCGGTGCTCACGGGCTTGCTACGGCGTCTGGCGCCCTCTGTGAAAGCCCTCTCGTGCGGGACCGTGGCTGAGGTGGAGCAGCTGCTTCTCCTCGGTGATGCGCACCGCTGACGGTGATGTCCCCTATCCCAGGTTGAATTGCCCATGAGCGGACTTCGCATTGACCTCACCGGGCGCGTGGCGCTCGTAACGGGTTCCACCCGCGGGATCGGGCGCGCCATCGCCGGTACATTGGCGGCGGCCGGCGCTCGCGTGGCGGTAACCGGGCGCGACCAGGCTCGCGCGGATGCCGCAGCGCTGGAGATTGCATCGCAGGCCGGTGTTGAGGTGCGCGGCTATGCGGCCGACGTGTCCGAGACGGCGCAGGCCATCGCGTTGGTGGAGGCGGTGGAAGCGGACTTTGGGCAGTTGGATATCCTGGTGAACAACGCCGGGCTGACGCGCGACAATCTCCTGATGCGGCTGAAGGATGACGATTGGGATGCGGTCATCAACGCGAACTTGCGCGGTGCCTTCGCGACCTGTCGTGCCGCCTCACGGGGCATGATGAAGCGTCGCTATGGCCGCATCATCAATGTGGCGAGCGTGGTCGGGCTGGTCGGCAACAAGGGGCAGGCGAACTATGCCGCGAGCAAGGCGGGCCTCATTGGCCTGACCAAGTCGATCGCGAAAGAGCTCGCCTCGCGCAATATTCTGGCCAATGTGGTGGCCCCCGGTTTCATCGAGACCGACATGACCGCCGCGATGACCCCTGAAGCCCGGAGCGTGCTCAGTGCGGGCATTCCGTTGGAGCGACTCGGCCGTGCCGAGGATATTGCGGGCATGGTCGCCGTGCTCGCGTCAGACCTGACCAGTTATGTGACCGGTCAGGTGTTCGTGGTAGACGGCGGCATGGTGATGTAGCGTCCCGTTGGCAGGGGAGAGTTTCGGCTTCTTGCCGTCAAGCCCTCCCCGCAGCGCCGTTGCATGGCTAAGTTCCGCACTCACAACCTTTCAATCATCCCAGAGGATCGTTCCTATGTCGGATCACGCGTCGAAGATCAAGGATATCATCGAAAAGGAGCTCGGTGTGGAGCGCGAGAAGCTCACGCCCGAGGCGAGCTTCATCGAAGACCTCGGCGCGGACTCGCTCGACATTGTCGAACTGGTCATGGAGTTCGAGAAGGAGTTCAACATCGACATTCCGGATGAGGATGCTGAGAAGCTCCGCACGGTTGGCGATGCGGTAGCCTATCTCGAGGCCAAGGTCGCAGGCTAATGCGGCGGCGGGTCGTCGTTACGGGGCTTGGTGCCGTTACGCCAGTCGGCAACGACGTGGCGACGACCTGGCAGTCCTTACTCACCGGCGTTTCCGGCGGTGCCGACATTACGAAGTTCGACGCTTCGAAATATTCGGTCCGATTTGCCTGCGAGGTCAAGCAGTTCGACGCGTTGGCGTACATGGACCGCAAGGAAGCGAAGCGCGCGGATGTGTATGCGCAGTACGCCGTCGCCGCATCGATTCAAGCGGCTGCTGACGCCGGGATCGTGCCCGGTGCCATTGATCCGGAAACGATGGGTGTGATCATCGGGAGCGGGATCGGTGGCATCCGTAGCTTCGAAGATCAACATGACGTATACCGTACCCTTGGGCCGGGGAAGATCTCGCCGTTCTTCATCCCCATGTTCATCGGGGATATCGCGGCCGGCATTGTCTCCATGCGCTTACAGGCGAAGGGGCCGAACTATGCCACCGTGTCTGCCTGTGCGTCGAGCGCGCATGCCATCGGTGATGCATTCCGGATCATCCAGTATGGGGATGCGGATGTGATGTTTGCGGGCGGCTCCGAGGCAGCCGTTACCCCGATGTCGATCGGGGGCTTCGCCAACATGGGGGCGCTGTCTACCCGGAATGAGTCACCCGAGACGGCCTCCCGCCCGTTTGACAAGGAGCGGGACGGATTTGTCATGGGTGAAGGATCCGGTGTGGTGGTCCTCGAAGAACTCGAGCATGCCCGTCGGCGAGGAGCCCGTATTTACGGGGAGATTGTTGGGTATCGCGCCACCGGCGACGCGTACCACCTGACGGGGCAACCGGACGCGCACGAAGGGCTCCAGCGGGCGATGCGCGGGGCGCTTCGCGATGGCGGGCTGGCGGTCACCGACGTGGATTACATCAACGCGCATGGCACCTCAACGCCGCTGAACGATCCCAACGAGTCCAAAGGCATTCAGGCCGTGTTTGGCGATCACGCGACTGCGCTGTCCATCAGCTCGACCAAGTCGGCGACCGGACATATGCTGGGGGCGGCAGGATCGGTGGAGTTTATTGCCTGCGCCTTGGCCATGCGTGACAATGTCGTGCCGCCCACGATCAACTACACCACGCCTGATCCGGAGTGCGTGCTCGACTATACGCCCAACACCCCGCGAGCGCGGGCCGTGAATGTCGCGATATCGAACAGTTCCGGTTTCGGTGGTCACAACGTCTCGATCGCACTCCGACGGTGGCACGACTAGGCCCGTTGGGGCGTTCATCGAGGTGAAGCTCCGTGTGAACGGTTTTCGTCCTTGCCCGACTACGCCCTGATGCCAGTCCCTATTCCGTTTGATCTTGACCGACTCCGTGATCCTGCGCTGCGCCCTATCGGGGAGAAGCTGCGCGCGGGTGAGCGCTTGTCCATGGCCGATGGTGCGGCGCTCTTTCGCTCGCCCGATCTCTTAGGGGTTGGTGCAATGGCCGATGCCGCGAATCGTGCGCGGCATGGCGATCGGGTGACCTTCGCGTCCAATCAGCACATCAATCCGACCAACGTCTGCGTGCTGCGCACGACATGCGTGTTTTGTGGCTATGCGCGCTTGCCGAAAGAGGAGGGCGCGTATCGCTACACCCTCGATCAGGTGTTAGCGGAAGCGGACCGGGCTGACGGATCGATGACGAGGGAGTTTCACATCGTTGGTGGCCTCGATATGCAGGCTGGACTGGCCTACTACCAATCGATGTTCCGTGCGCTCAAGGCACGGCATCCCCAGGTCCATATCAAGGCGCTGACCGCCGTCGAAATTGCGCATATTGCGCGAATCGAGAAGATGAGCCGCACGGATGTGCTTCTGGCGTTGCGCGAGGCTGGTCTCGATACCATGCCCGGGGGCGGCGCCGAAACCTTCAGCGCCGCGGTCCGTGATGTGATCGCCGACAAGAAGCTCGGTGGCGCCGAGTACATCGATGTCCACCGTACAGCGCATGGGCTCGGGATCCGCTCCAACTGCACCATGTTGTACGGTCACGTCGAGACGATTGAGGACCGTATGCAGCACCTGTCGATGCTGCGTGACCTGCAGGATGAAACCGGGGGATTCTTAGCGTATATCCCGCTGGCCTATCACCCCGACGATAATGCGCTCGGCAAGAGTCTCGGGCGTGAAGGGACGGCCACTACCGGCTTTGATGATCTGCGAAATCTCGCGGTTGGCCGGCTCTTCCTCGACAATTTCGAGCATATCAAGTCGCATTGGATTATGGTGTCCACGTCGGTGTCGCAAATCGCACTGCATTTTGGCGTCAACGACATTGAGGGAACGGTGGTACGCGAAAAGATCTATCACGCCGTTGGGGCCCATACGCCGCAGGGCATGACGTTGCCGCAGTTGCTGGAACTGATCCGTGGGGCGGGGAAGGTGCCGGCTGAACGTGATTCGTTCTATCGCGTGTTACGTGAATTCGGACCGGACGACACGGGACTGCTCGACATGGCCCCGGAGCCACTCGCTGGTTCGGCGGTCTAGCGCTGTGCTTCGCGTCGGACGGATCCCCTATATCAACTGTTATCCCGTGTATGGCGGGATCGATCGTGGTGTTGTGCCACTTGACGGCTCGCTCGTGACGGGATATCCCACCGAGCTGAACCGGCTCATGGCAACGGGGGAACTCGATGTGAGTGTGGTGTCGGCCGTTGAGTACGCACGTGACGCCACCCGGTACGTGCTGCTTCCTGAGCTCGGCATTACCAGCGACGGCCCGGTGCGAAGCGTCATGCTCTTCAGTAAGCGAGACCCATCCTCCCTTGCCGGACGGAAGGTCATCGTGAGCCGGAGTTCGATGACGTCGGTGGCGTTGCTGGAGCTCTTGTTTGAGCACGTCTGGCGTTGTCGGCCCGAGTTTGTGCTGGGTGATGCCGAGTTGGCCGACGTGGAACGGTTTGATGATGAGCCGCATGAAGCACGCTTGGTGATCGGCGATGCAGCGCTCAAGCTGTACGATCAGGCGGCGCGCGGTGGTGCATGGGCAAACCGGTATCCGTATCGGGAGGACCTCGGGGCCGTTTGGAAAAGCTGGACGGGTTTGCCGTTCGTTTTCGCGGTCTGGGTGGCGCAACGCACAACGCCGGTGCACGCGGCGCTGTCTGCACACGCCTCGCTGATCGCGTCACGCGACTGGGGCTTGGCGCATATAGGGCAGCTGTCTGCGCAGGCGGCGATCGCGACGGGTGTTCCTCGCGAGAGTTGCCTCGAGTACTTCGCCGGGTTGGACTATCGCCTCTCGTACCCGCACCTCGCGGGCCTTACTGAATTTTTCCGTCGACTCGTTTTGGCCGGTCGCGTACCCGATGGTACGCTGGCCTTTCTTCCAGCCGCATGAGCGGACTCCCAAGCGAGGCCGGCAAGACCGGACTATCCCATGCGTGACCTCCTCGATTTCTACACCAACGCACCGTTGCTCGAACTTGGCGCGGCGGCCAATGAATTGCGCCAGGCGAAGCACCCCCATAACGTCGTAACGTATATCGTTGATCGGAACATCAACTATACGAACGTGTGTGTCGCGGACTGTGGATTCTGCGCCTTTTATCGGCGTCCGAAGCACGGGGAAGGATACACCCTCTCGTTCGAACAGATCGGCGAGAAGATTGAGGAAACGAAGGCGCTGGGGGGCGTGCAGATCCTGATTCAGGGTGGCCACAACCCGTACATTCCCTTTGAGTGGTATCTGGATCTGATGCGCTACATCAAGCGTCATCATCCCATCCATATTCACGGGTTCTCACCCAGCGAAGTGGACTTCTTTGCCACGCGCTTTCGCATGGAAGCGCGCGAGGTCATCCGCGAACTCAAAACCGCAGGTCTCGATTCGATTCCCGGAGGGGGCGGGGAGATTCTGGTTCAGCGAGTGCGCGACATTGCTGCTCCCAAGAAGGCTGGTGCCGATCGCTGGCTTGAAATTATGGAGCTGGCGCACAACGAAGGGATGAAGACCTCGGTCACCATGATGTATGGTATCGGGGAAACGCTGGCAGAACGCCTTGAACATCTCCAGCGCGTGCGCGATCTGCAGGCCCGTACGGGTGGATTCACCGCGTTTATCACGTGGCCGCTGCAGCCGGAGAACACACCGGCGATGTCGCACATGCCGAAAACCGATGCGATCACCTACCTGCGTACGGTGGCGATCTCTCGCATCGTGTTGGACAACGTGCCGAATTTGCAGTCCAGCTGGGTGACGATGGGCATGAAGGTTGGACAGATGGCGCTGAACTACGGCTGCAACGATTTCGGCTCTTTGATGATTGAAGAGAACGTGGTGTCGGCTGCGAACACGACCCACCGTACCACCGTTGAGGAACTCGATCGCCTGATCCGGGATGCGGGATTCACACCGGCGAGGCGACGCCAGGACTATTCCATCATCGCTGGTGGCCCCACGGCGCATGATGCACATGCGACGGTGGCGGCATGAGTATCGCACTGCCGATGCGTGTGGGGATCGGTTACGACTCGCATCGCTTCGGCGAGGGCGGGCCCATGCGACTCGGCGGCATTGACATCCCGGCGACGCGACATTGTGCTGGCCATTCCGACGGTGATGCCATCTGTCATGCGGTCACCGATGCGCTCCTGGGTGCGGCCGCGCTTGGCGACATCGGGGAGATGTTTCCGGACACCGACGCCGCGAATAAGGGAAAGGATTCCACCCTTATGTTGTCCGCCGCCGTCGCGCGGGTACATGAGGCTGGGTGGTGCGTGGGGAATGTGGATATCACCGTCATCACCCAGCAGCCGAAAATCGGTCC